>CAYJTX010000292.1:0-5041 GCA_964372615.1 uncultured Bacteriovoracaceae bacterium
TAGTGGTAAGTTGCCGCTTCTCCCGCGAGTCCCGTGCGCACAGTCTCGCAGCCTTCTGTGCAACATTTGGCGGCATGTGTCGAAGGGTGGTAGCAAGTGAATCTTCCTACCGCGCTTGCTGCGCAGGCCCCGCTTGTGCAACTCGCCACCGCGTCCGTCGCCGACGCGGCCATGATCAGAGCTAACGCAAGAGCGGCAGCGCCGGTGACCCGGGCCAGCGGGCCAAAGGATTTGCTTCGATGATTCACCTGTGAACGGAGCCGAAGCAGGCCGGCAGTCATGATCTTCATCCCCCCGGACAAATCCACAATGCAATCAACTCCGTTCCTCTCCCCTGGACCTCCAAAGGGACTCCCCTCTGAAGATCTCCCCGAGCGAAACGGGTCTCGTGGGTCTATTATAAGTACCTCGATAGCATGAGTCAATAAGTCAGGAATTTATGATCTTAGTGTGTCAGTAGAGACCTGGTTAATAAAAATAGTTAGTAAAGTTAAACTAGTATTTGGAACAATAGTTAGACAGTTAGCATCAACTACTTATGGTCATTTGGCGCAGGTGGGTCAGGCACTGCGACCAGATGAAATCGTGCGAACGCTCCCTGGAAGGACTCGTGCCTCCAAAAGGATGATGAGGATATCGTCGCGAGGCGACGCGCCCAGCTTCGCTTCGCGCCCTTTGGAGTGTCTTGCGACGGGCGCCAGCTCAAGGGCGTAGTAAAGGCCCATGCCGTCGCGCCAGCTCGGGTCGTAGAGCTTGTGCACACCCGCGAACAAGTAAATCGAATGGAGCTGGATGATCAGTCCCCAGGTGGCGATGGATACGTGGATCCATTGACGCAACTCCGGCGGTCGGACCTGGGCGGTGTGGCTTTCGTCCACCGACAGGGTTGCATCAGCCAGTCCTAGTTTGGACTAGGCTTCGAGAGTCTGCACACAGGAAGAGTGAATGAATATGACGCATTAAGTCTCATGGCCCTGAGAGGGGCTCCCCGGCCAGCGCGGGCAACCGATCCGCCCAGAGGTCCTCTGTCGAGGATCTGCCCGCTGCAGAGGGCCGCCACGCGGAGGAAGCGGAAAAAGGAGTCCAGATTCCTGACAAGGGCCTCCTGTTGGATCTCCTCCTTGAGATAGGTTTCGACGTAGGCGTCCAGCCGGTCGGCTCGCGCGCGGTCGTCCGTCTCGTTGCGGATCGCCGGAAGCATGCCGAAGCGCAGGGCGCTTTCCAGGGCGAAGCTCGCGCCCGTTTCGAGACAGCTCAGCGGGAAGAGCCTGCGGGTGAGCGCCCGTCCGGCGAGGAGGTTGGCCGGAAGTGAACCTTCGGCGAGCGTGAGTCACGTTTCACGGAGCCCTGCTCGGCGAGCTTGCGCCGCGAGAGGGTGCGACCCGCCAGGAGGTTACTTCGGGCTAGCGAATCCGGCCGGTTCAAAAAGTGTGAACGCTCGAAAGCAAGTGGGAACATCACTCGACCCCCCACATTCCGAGTGTGACGACATCAATGACACTCCCAACTGATTTCGACCCTGCACATTTCTCGTGAGTACCTCCAGATAGGTCTCGACGTAGGCAGGGCGTGGATCTCGATGGCGCAGGGGTGACCGACGACGAGATCCACCTCGAGGCCTGACTCAGTCTCGGTATCGCTCACCTCGCGGATCGCCTGATCCGCCAGCCTCAGCTCTCCAGCCCGGCCAGCCACTCCGCCGCCGCGACGACCCGGCACTTTCCATCAAGGAGCACGAGCTGCCGAAGGGTGCTCACATGCTCTTTTGGGTTCACAAAGCTCAAAATACAGCGTAATATGAGCTTTGTGTTCTCGCGGAAACTTCAGGCGGTTCTGGCCTCCGAGCGTCGCGGCGTCTTGCTGCTCGGTCCTCGCCAGACCGGCAAGACCACCCTGATCCGATCGCTCGCCCCTGACCTCGAGATCAACCTGGCCAAGGAGTCCACGTTTCTCGAGTTCCAAGCGGACCCCGAGGCGCTCGAGAACGTGGTCCGAGCCCGGAAGCCCAAGTCCGTGTTCATCGACGAGGTGCAGAGGGTGCCGTCCATCTTGAATACGATTCAGGCCCTCGTGGATCAGACCCCTCATCCTCGGTTTCTTCTTTCCGGATCAAGTGCCCGGACACTCAAGCGGGGGCAGGCGAACCTCCTCCCCGGGCGGATCCTCGTCAGGCACCTGGGACCTCTGAGCTTTCTGGAGACCGGCGGGGCCGTTTCCGTCGCGGACGCGCTGGCCTACGGGACTCTTCCCGGAATCGCGACTTCCGATCCGGGCGAGAAAAAGGAGCTCCTTCGCAGCTATTCAGGCACCTATCTCAAGGAGGAGATCCAGGCGGAGTCGCTCGCGCGCGACCTTCCGGGCTTTTCCCGGTTTCTTCGGACGGTCGGGAGCCGCTTCGGAGAATTCGTCGATTACTCGAAGTACGCGGCAGAGGCCCAGATCAAGCGGCATTCCTGCGCCCGCTACTTCGACATCCTCGAAGACACATTGATCATCGAGAGACTCGACTCCTTTTCGGCTTCCAGCCGAAAGCGGCTGATCCAGCATCCACGTTTTTATTTCTTCGACAACGGCGTACTGAACGGGCTTCTCGGGGAGTTCGGAGTCTCCGGAGACCGCGTGGGGCGCCTGTTCGAGAATCTCGTTTACTCTCAGCTGAGGGCTACGGCGTTCGCCCTGAAGCGGGAGATCCGGCTCTCCACCTTTCGCACGGATCTCGGGGCGGAAGTCGACTTCATTCTGGAAGACCTCGATGAAGGCCGGGTCTTCGCGATCGAAGCAAAGGCATCCCGCAATGTCGGCGCGTCCGACCTGCGCGGATTTGAGAGCTTCAAGGACGTCTGCCGCCGGAAGTTCGTTTCCCTGGTGGTGACCTCAGGCGGTCTCGAGAAGGTAGTCCGCGGAGTCCGAGTCGCGCCCATCGACCGTGCGCTTGATGCCATCTTCGCCTAAGCTGCTCGAGTCGATCCCGCTCAGGGCCCCTCGACCAGCGCGGGCAGCCGATCCGCCTGCGGCCGCGGTGCCAGACCAGGTCGACCTCCTTGCCGGACTCGGTCCGCCAGTAGGACATCTCGGCCGACAAGAGCACCGGCCCAAAGGGCCTCTTCAAAGGTGGCCCTGCCGCGAAACGCGCGGCTGCCCGGAACACGCAGGAGGCCGAGACGCGCCAGGGCCTGACGCATATCGGCACGCGTCTTTCCTTGACCGTCGGTGGTTCGTGAGGGGACTTCTGGGCGAATGCGGTTCCGGCAGTTCGAGACTCTCAGCCAGCTCCAGTCTTTCGCGGCGCACGCTGTCGCGTGGGGAGTCGTCGCCTTTGCGCACACTTCGGCCCGCGCCGAGCCGGCAGCCGCGGCGGAGCTGGTTTTCGATGTGGGCCCGCGGCTCTCTGAGCTTCGTGAAGTGCCAGTCGGTGAACTTCGGCTTCCGGACCCGGGCCTGTCTCGGTACTGGCCCCGCGCCCGCCGCGAGGACCCGCTCGTGCCATCGGACTGGGCGATCGCGGCGGTGGAGTCCGCGGCACCCACGGGGGCCGCGCGCGTCCCGGTCACGGTCGCCGTCATCGACACGGGCATCGACCCCGGGCACGAGGACCTTCGGGGCGCGCTCTGGTCGAGCCGCCACGCGCCGGGCTCGTACGGCTACGACTTCGCGCACGGTCACGACCGGCCGGTGGATCTCGTCCACTACGACCTGCCCGGCTGCCTGCGCGACTTCGACTGCCGGGTCGGGCGAAACACCGATCGCTTTCTGGTGAACGCGGGTCACGGCACGCACGTCGCGGGTCACGTCGCCGCGGTGGCGGGCAACGCGGTCGGGATCCGCGGCGTGGGCGCGGGCGCCGCGCGCGTGATGGCGCTCAAGTTCACCCGCGATTTCGGGGAGCAGAACGCCGGCAAGGGGGATGCCTCGGCCGCCGCCCGCGCGATCGACTTCGCGATCGAGAAGGACGCGCGCATCATCAACCTCAGCTGGGGCGCGCGCTACGGCCGCGCGGAGGCCGACGCGTCTCCGCTGCGTGGGGCGCTTGAGCGAGCCCGCGAGGCGGGGCTTCTCGTCGTCGTCGCCGCGGGCAACGACTCGGTCGACCAGGACACGGCACAGAATCCCGCCTATCCGGCGGCCTACGGATTCGACAATCTCCTCGTCGTCGCGGCGAGCGACCGGAAGGACCAGCTGGCCTCCTTCTCGAACCGGGGCGCTCGCACGGTGCACCTTGCGGCGCCCGGCGTGCGGGTGCTTTCGACGGTGCCGGGCGACGGCTACAGCCAGACGGTCGCGAGTTACACGGACGGCGAGGGCGTCGCGCACGAGCTCGGCTGGGACGGGACCTCCATGGCGGCGCCGCTCGTGAGCGGCGCGGCGGCGGTCGTCTGGTCGGCCGACCCTGGCGCGGGCTATGTGCGCGTGAAGGAGCGGCTCCTCGCCGGCGCGCGCCGGGTGCCGGGCCTCTCGGGGCGCGTGGCGAGCGGAGGCATCCTGAGCGTGCGCGGAGCCCTGGCCGCACCCTGAATCAGGAGCTCCAGGCCCCGTCCGGGGAAGAGTTAATGCTTTGTATTTAATGAAGTAAACAGCGATTTGCGCCAATCTAAAAGATGTCGTAAAATTCAGCTGAAGACCGAGCTTCCGAAGGAGACGGGCATGAGCCTCACCGCGCAGAATATGCTCCAGGCCCTGGGTGCGCTGGACCGCCTGCTGCCGCGGAAGGTGAAGCTCGTGATCGGCGGCGGAGGCGCCATGCTGCTCGCGCACGCCTACCCGCTCGCCACGGAGGATATCGACGCCATCCCGGCGACCGGCATGACGGTTCAGGAGCTCGACCCGCTGGTCAAGCAGGTGGCCGCCCAGCTCGGAATCGCGGCTGACTGGCTGAATCCCTACTTCTCGACGTTCACGCACGTGCTGCCGGAGGATTACGGCCAGCGCCTCGTGCCGGTCGGCAGCTTCAAGAACCTCGAAGCCCTGGCGCTCTCAAAGGAAGACCTGCTGATCATGAAATGCTTCGCGGCCCGCAGGAAGGACAAGACCCACGCGGTCGCGC
>CAYJTX010000293.1:0-5040 GCA_964372615.1 uncultured Bacteriovoracaceae bacterium
CCCGCATTCGGAGCTATCATGGAGAGACCATGCTCACCGTGACCCGCGACAGGCAGGGATCCCGCGCCACCGTGCGCTTGAGCGGCACCATTGAGGAAACAACCGACTTCGTGCAGCTGATCGGACCGGTCGAGCACGAGCTGCAAGTCAACTGCAAGGAAGTGTCCCGGATCAATTCCCACGGCGTACGCTCGTGGGTCCTCTACTTCAAGGAGCTGGCCAGCCGGCAGGTCAAGCTGCGATTCCAGGAATGCTCGCCCCCAATCGTCGAGCAGATCAACTTCATGATGAATTTTTGCGCGGGAGCACCGATCGAGTCGATCTGCGTGCCCTACCTCTGCAGCTCGTGCAAGAGGCAGTTCGTGACCGTCTGCAATGTGGAGGACATCAGGGCGCTTGGGACCAAGCTCCCGCAGGCGGCCTGCCCGAAGTGCGGCGGCTCCGCGGTCTTCGATGAGCTCGAGGAGGAGTACTTCTCCTTCACCCGACGATAGCTCACTGCCCGCGAACGAACCTCTTCGAATGGGATTTAGGGATGCTGCGACGCGCGTTCATTGATCCGCTGGTCCAGCGCGGTGAGCACTTCCTCCACGGGAGGAGCGTCCCCCCCCGTTCTCGCGAGGAGCTGCGGAAGGGCCTGAATCCACTCGGAACGCGCCCTCACGACCTCACGGTCGGAAGATCGAAATCGCGCCGCCCCCCCCCGTTCGACGAGCTTCGGGTAGTTAGCCCACGCAGCCGAGCCTGACTTCCACGCTCGCTGGGCCACCCACCGGGAGTGGAGTGGCGCGAAGGCCCCCGCCGCGGCCCAGCGAGCCGCGTTTTCAGGCGCGTAGAGAAACCGAAGAAAACGCCACACCTCGGGAGAGTCTCGCCAGACCACGAGATCGGAGCCCGAGACCAGGGTCACCGACCTCCCCCCGACTGACGGGAGCGGAAAAACGCGCCAGGCGAACTCGGCGCGTGCGGCAACGCTCGGGATCCAGTCGCTGAAACCGACGACCATCGGAGTCTTGCGCCCCGCGAAACCCTCCAGCAGCCGTTCCCAGCCTTCGCCCTCCGTCACGCCCCCCGCGGACCAGAGCCTCCTGAGACTCGTCAGGACCGGGACCAGCTCCCTGCGAGCGCGAAGCCCCCCCCTTTCCTTCGTCCAAAGGCCGAAAGGAGAAAGCGCCTCGAGGGCCCAAAGCCCCCTCGAGCCCGTCGCGGGCACTCCCAGGGACGCGACTCCGAGAACACGACGGGCCTCAAGAACGCGCTCCCAGCTTCCGAAAGCACGTTCCGCATCCTTGATTCCGGCCCGCCGACAGGCTTCCAGATCCACGAAAAGCAGGGGAAGGACGCGAAGAAACGGAATGGCGCGCCCACCGGACCTCGACCAGGCGGGCCGCCCGCCCAGCAGCTCGCGGAGACGCCGATCCCCGACCGCGACGGGCTTCGCGATCGACTCCAGCGCCTCAGCCTCGCTGGGCTCGATCGCGGCGATGTCCACCACCGAACCCGCCAGCCTCGCCGAGAGGGTCTCGCGCAACGTCGTGTAGTCCCCCCCCCGTAGTAAAAGCTCCACCGGTGCGTCGGGGTTCCTCGCGTTGTACTCGTCGACGAGCCTGCCGATCTCCCGCTCCGCGCCGGAGGGCGAGAGGCTCTGCGGAACCAGAAAGCGAACGACCGCGTGCGACGGGGGAACGGCCGCCCAGCCCGCCAGCACTCCGAGAACGACCGAGAGACCCCGAATTCGCATGAGGAGATCTCATTATAGGCCAACCCGCGCCATAGAGTATAATTACCCGGAGTGAGCCAGAGCCGGTTCGTCATCATCGTGAGCGACTGCCACCTCTCGGCCGGCCGCTTCTTCGAAGGCACGCAGAATCCCCATGAGGATTTCCACTTCGACGACGAGATGGTGGATCTCTTCGAGCACTTCACCTCGGGCAAGTACGGACAGGGACCTGACGGCCCCGTCGAGGTCGAGCTCTTCATCAATGGGGATTTCTTCGACTTCCTCAACGTCCCGTACGAGGGTGAGTTCGAGGACGCCATCACCGAGAAGATGTCCGTCGCCAAGCTCGAGGCGATCCTGGCGGGGCACAAGCGCGTGAACGACGCCATCCGGCGCGTCGCTTCGCTGCCGGGAAAGCGCGTGACCTACCTGATCGGCAACCACGACGCGGACCTCTTCTACGAGAAAGTGCGCGAGCGGATCACCCAGGCCTGGGACCCCGAAGGGCGCTACCCCAGCCCCAAGGTCAAGGTGCTCGCCGACACCGACCGCGTCACCTACCCGGAAGGCGTCGAGATCCGGCACGGCAACCAGTTCGAGGCCGGCTGCGTGCTGAACCTCGAGCGTCCGCTGCTGACGGAATACCTTTCGGAGCCTGTCCTCAATATTCCCTGGAGCAGTATCTTCGTGCTCAAGATCGTCAACCGTCTCAAGTGGGAGCGCGAGTACCTGGACAAGATCCGCCCGGTGAAGATCTTCGTGCTCTTCGGCCTGATCGTCGACCCGTGGTTCACCCTTCGCTACGTCTTCCTGGCCGCGTTCTACTTCCTGAAGACCCGCTTCATCTGGAGCCCCAAGCGCCGCGCCACCTTCAAGGTCACGATGGACATCATCAAGCAGGAGACCAAGCTCTTCCTGGATCTGGAGAAGGAGGCCCGCGAGCTGCTGGACGAGCGGCCGGAGCTCAAGACCGTCATCTTCGGTCACACCCACCGGCCGATGAACCGCTCCTATCCGGATGGCCGCCAGTACATCAATACCGGCACCTGGGTGAAAATGGTCAACCTCGACTGGCGGGGAATCGGCCAGCCGATGCTCAGGACCTTCGCGGTAGTCGAGTTTTCGGGGGGCCAGTCCCGCTGCGAGCTGCGCCAATGGGTGGGGGAGCACGGGCCCCACCGCGTCTTCGACGGATAGTTTGACAATCCAAGCCAAATCCAGCAAATACGGAAACCTATGGCCGACAAGGAAAAGAAATGGCCGGACAATAAGTCCGGCAAATTCTATGTCGATGACCAGTGCATCGACTGCGATGCCTGCCGCACGGAAGCACCCGACAATTTCACCCGACAGGACGAGCACGGCTACTCGTTCGTATACAAGCAGCCCGAGTCGCCCGAGGAAGAGGCCAAGTGCAAGGCCGCCCTCGAGGCCTGTCCGGTCGAGGCCATCGGCAGTGACGGCTCCTAGCTGAAGTTCCCGATCTTGACGTCGGGCGCCTGGCCCGTGCCATGAGCGACCAGCACCGAGATCTTCTGGGCCACCCGGCGGGCGGTTTCCCGAAACGCGACCGCGGCCGGCGAAGCGGGATCGCGAACGACGATCGGAGTCCCTTCGTCGCCACCCCTGCGGACGTCCGCGAGCAGCGGAATCTGGCCCAGCAGGTCCGTCGACTGTTTTTTCGCGAGCAGCACGCCGCCGTCGCTCCCGAAGATCGGGTGGCGCTTCGAGCAGCCGTCGCAGACGAAGTAGCTCATGTTCTCGACCACTCCCAGGATCGGGATGCGCACCTTCTCGAACATACCGAACGCCCGGCGGACGTCCTGAAGCGCGACCTCCTGCGGCGTAGTCACCAGAATCGCGCCCGTCACAGGGACCAGCTGCGCGAGCGAAAGCTGCACGTCGCCCGTGCCGGGCGGCATGTCGACGACGAGGTAGTCGATCCCCCCCCACTCCACCTGCTGGCAGAACTGGGTGACGACGCTGTGGAGCATCGGCCCCCGCCAGACGAGCGGCTGATCCGGATCGATCAGAAAACCCATCGACATCACCTTCACGCCGTTGCCGACCGGCGGCACGAAGAGATCCCCCCGCTGCGGGTGCTTCACGAGCTTCGGCTGCTCGTGCACCCCCAGCATCGTCGGGACGTTCGGGCCATAGACGTCGGCGTCCATCAGACCGACCTTCGCGCCCTCGAGGGCGAGCGAGACCGCGAGGTTCACGGCGACCGTGCTCTTGCCGACGCCGCCCTTTCCGCTCGAGACGGCGATGATGTGGCCGACCCCGGGAATGGCTCCGGGACCCGGGCCCGCCTGGGACTTTCCTCGCACGACCGCATCCATCTTCACGTTGATGGAACGAACGCCGGCGACCGCCCCGACCGCGGCGCGCACATCCGCTTCGATCTTGGCCTTGAGCGGGCAGGCCGGAGTCGTGAGGACCACTCGGAAAGCGACCTCGCCTTCGGGCCCAACGCTCAGGTCCTGAATCATCCCAAGCGTCACGAGATCCTGCCCGAGATCAGGATCCTTCACCGTACCCAAGGCAGCGAGAACGGCAGTCCGGACACCCTCTCCATCATAAGAGCTAGCTTGGCGCATGTTGAGAGTGCTTACCAGAGGGATCCCCTCTTGATAAGCGAGCCTTGCCGGCCATGAGCAAAGCCGCTAGGTTTCGGTCCCACCATGACATCAAGATCGAAAGAGACTTCCCGAACCCTGCCTGTGACGCCCCGCGGGGGGCCGGAAGACGCCCTCCGCAGGGCCCTGGTGAGAAACGTCACGTCCAATCTCAAGCTGCTGGGCGAAGACCCCTCCCGTGAGGGGCTGGCCCGAACCCCGATCCGTCACGCCAAGGCGATGCAGTTCCTCACCTCGGGGTATCGAGCTGACGTCTCTTCGATCGTGGGTAAGGCTCTTTTCAACGAAGGTTCCAGCGAGATCGTGATCGTCCGGGACATCGAGCTCTTCTCCCTTTGCGAGCACCACCTGCTGCCTTTCTACGGGAAGGCCCACGTCGCCTACCTGCCCCATGGCCGCATCATCGGACTCTCGAAGATTCCCCGCATCGTCGACGTGTACGCGCGCCGGCTCCAGGTCCAGGAGCGCCTCACCGCGCAGGTCTCGGAAGAGCTGATGCGGATCCTGAATCCGCTCGGCGTCGCGGTGATCATCGAGGCCTTCCACCTCTGCATGATGATGCGGGGAGTGGAAAAGCAGGGCAGCTACACGATCACGAGCTCCATGCTGTGCGTCTTTCGCACTGACCCGACCACGCGGCAGGAGCTCCTCTCGCTGCTGGGGGGGCTTGGCAAGCGGCCA
>CAYJTX010000294.1:0-5034 GCA_964372615.1 uncultured Bacteriovoracaceae bacterium
CGCCATCCCGTATTCCTACCGGTTCCCCGACAGCTACGTCGCCACCAACGTGCAGGGCACCCTGAACGTCCTTCAGGCGGCGCGAGCGCTGGGCTTGAGCAAGATCGTGCACACCTCCACGAGCGAGGTCTACGGCACCGCGCGCAACGTTCCGATCTCCGAGGAGCATCCGCTGCAGGGGCAGTCCCCCTACTCGGCGTCCAAGATCGGCGCCGACATGATGGCGATGTCTTTCCATAGCTCATTCGAGACTCCGGTGGCGATCATCCGCCCCTTCAATACGTACGGCCCCCGGCAGTCGGCGCGGGCCATCATCCCGACCGTTATCACGCAGATCGCGGCGGGCGCGCGCCGGATCAAGATCGGCTCGACCTCGCCGACGCGAGATTTCAGCTATGTTTCCGACACGGTCGAAGGGTTCATCGCCGTGGGCGAGTCCGAGAAGGCCGTCGGCCAGGTGATCAACGTCGGCAGCGGGTGCGAAGTCAGCATCGGCCGGCTCGCGGAGCTGATCGCCCAGGTCATGGGCGTGCGGATCGAGCTGGAAACCGATCCCGACCGCGTTCGCCCGGAGCAGAGCGAGGTCGAACGCCTGCTCGCGAACACCAGCATGGCCGGCGACCTTCTGAACTGGCGGCCCCGGCACTCGGGAATGGCGGGCCTGGAAGAGGGACTCCGCAAAACGGTGGAGTGGTTCACTCGCCCCGAGAATCTGAATGCCTACAAGGCCGACCGTTACAACGTTTAGGATCGTCGCACTCCTCCTCGCCTGGCTCGTGCTGACCAACCGGTGGATGGGCTGGAGCGAGGGAATCGAGTTCCTGACCGCGTCCGACGCGAAGGACTACGAGACGATCGCCCGCTTGGCTCCGGCGCTCCCGACGATCGCGGACGGCCTGCCCACCCACAAGGTCCAGCGCTTCGCCATCCCTTGGGCCCTGGGCTGCGCCGCCAAGCTGACGGGGTCGGACCCCGTGCTCTGGTTCCGGGCGCTTTCGTATCTCTGCATCGCCCTGATTCTGGGAATCACGGCGAGGATGACCCGCGCCTTGCGACTCTCCACCTGGGACGCGGGGCTCTGCCTCGCACTGCTCATCCTGAACCCCTATACGATCCGGTACTACCTGATCGTCCCGGGCATGACGCTGGACCTCCTTTTCGGAGCCGGCCTGGCCGTCGTTCTCTCGGGACTGCTCGCCGTTCGCCCGGCCTGGGTCGTCCTGGGATGCTTGATCGCGATCGCGGGCAGGCAGACCGCGCTGCTCATCATTCCCTCTCTCTGGGTCTGGACCGCGCTCGGCCCTTCGGGGGGCCCCGGTTCGAGGCGCGTGCGCCTGACCGCGGCCCTCGCGAGCTCGGTGCTCGTGGCGGCCGTCTTCGGCTTTGGCAGCTGGGTGGCTCGGGACCATTCCGCGGCCGTCGCGACCTCGATTCACATGACGGATCTCTTCCGGTGGACCGCCGAGGAGTTCGACGCCAGGATCCTCGTCGAGCACGCGCTTCGTTCGATCCTGCCCCATCTTGCAGCCCTGGCCCTTCTCGCGGCGCTTATCCTGCGGCGCCGCCAATCCGTCGATGCGGTCGCCTGGATCTTCCTCCTCCTCTTTCTTTGCGTCTCGTCGCAGGCCTTCCTGGGCGGCCCCGGGGTGAGCGGCAGAAACGCCTCGCGCCTCTCGGCGATGGGGCTTCTGCCCCTGGTCTGGGCAATCACGTCATGCCTCAGGCCCGCGCCTGAAGCCGCGCCCGCCCCGGAGCGCTGGCTCAGCCCCACGCAGGGAGCCGCCGTCGGGGCCGCGCTTCTCGCGGTTTCCCTGCACCATATGTACTCGTGGTTCGGCCCCCCGGGGCCCGGCAGCCTGACGGCCCTGCAGCTCGCGGCAGCCTTCCTGATCCTCCTCATCTGCGCCGCCAAAGCCAGGCCGGTCCGGCCGTGAAAGCGCTCGCGCTCGGCACGGTTCAGCTCGGACTGAGCTACGGCGTCTCGAACAAGGGCGGCCAGGTGCCCGAGAGTGAGGCACGGGCCATCCTGGCCGCGGCGCTCGAGCTCGGCATCGATACGCTCGACACGGCCCGCGCTTACGGCACGAGCGAACGGGTGATCGGAGGCTGCGCCGACCGCAGCTTCAAGACGGTGACCAAGGTGAAAACGCCCGCGGAGCTCGCCGAGTCGCTGCGCGCACTGAACGCCCGCGAGGTCCACGGCCTTCTTCTGCATCGCGAGGAGGCGCTGCTCGAGGCGGAAGGCGACCTCGTCTGGAATGCACTTTCCGACCACAAGCGGGAGGGTAGAGTGCGAAAGATCGGCGTCTCTTCGCATTCGCCCGAGGCTCTGGCGAAGATTCTCGCTCGCTTCCCCGTGGACCTCATTCAGGTTCCCTTCAACCTCCTGGACCGTCGGTTCTTCACGCCCGAGCTGGTGGCGCGTTACTTGGAGAAGCGAGTGGAGGTGCATGCCCGCTCGGTCTTCCTGCAGGGCCTGCTCTTCTTGGACGAGCCGCGGCTTCCCCCGCCCATGAAGGCGTTCGCGGTGCCGACCCTCCGCCGCGTCGCCGAGATCGCGAAGCAGCTGGGGGCGACTCCGGCGCGGCTCAGCCTCTCCCTGGCCACGCGGCATCCGTCGATTCACCGGACGGTCGTCGGCGTCACCTCGGCACGCGAGCTCCGCGAGCTCGCCGGCTGGGAACCGGTCCGGGTTCCGCCGGAGCTGAATCGTGAGCTGGGCGAGCTCTGGCGATTGACCGAAGGCCGCATCGTTGACCCGCTTCAGTGGGGAATTCCGCTCGTGCGTTAGCAGGCAGGGGCGAGAGTCTTTGGTTTCCGCTGCTTCCCTTGATTGGGGTACAAGTCCCGACTTGCGCGGCTTTCGCCTGGACGGACGGCCGCCGCCAAGTATTGTCCGTTCGTGGCCGCCCCATAGGCCCGCGAACTCGCGCCAGGTCGAGGCGAAGAATCCCAGGTCAATCGCTTTACGCAGGGGCGCACAACTCCGTTACACTATACGTTTTAAAGTTTTTATTGCCTAGTTTCATATATTTATATATTTTAATGTATAGGACTAACGAATGAGCGAGAAGCCGACGGAACACCGTCTTGAAGTCACCGTCAATGGGAACAGGATTACCAGGGTCCTGATCGGCCGACACTATCTCAAGAAACACGCCGCCAATATCGACGACGCGCTCATCCTTGAACTAGTCATGGCGTTGAATGGCTACTCGTTCCCAGTCGACTCCTCGACAGAAGGAATCGAGTATTACGTCGCCGATATTGAGCAGGAAGCGGCAGGAAAAGCTTACCGTATCATTTGGCTGTTCGAAGGCGAAAAACTCGAGGTGTTAGGCGTCATTAACGCCTACAGACGCTCGAAGAGAAAGAGGTGACCCATGCGCTCGCGAAAAACAAAACTTGAACATTTGACCTCGACCCAGATCGAGAAGATCACAGCCGCGGCGAATCGAAAGACACGCGTTCCGCTCATTGCTTCTCGCCAAGTGAACATGCGCATGGATGCCGTAACCATGGGGAAAGTAAAACGGCTTGCGGCTGCCCAAGGCGTTCCGTACACGACGTTCCTCGCTCGCCTTCTCAGAGAAGACGTTGAGCGACTGTGGGATGTTTTCGACAAGACGGGATGAATAGACCGCCTCCGGGCTCCCAAAACCGCACATAAGGGGGCTCTTCTTGACCTAAACACGTCGGAAGTTCGAGGGCGCGGGTACCTCAATCCCAACGTTTGACGAGGAGAGCTGGAGCCCCCCCTAGCGCTCGGCGAGGGCGCCATTCAGCGCCTGAATGACCCGGTCCTGATCGGACGGCGCGAGCGCCGAGTACATCGGCAACGAGATCGCCTCGGCGTAGTACCTTTCCGCCTCGGGGCAGTGGCCCTTCTTGAACCCGAGCGCCTGGTAATAGGGTTGAAGGTAGATCGGGATGTAGTGCAGGTTAACGCCGATGTTCTTCGCCCGAATCGCATCGAAGACCTCGCGATGGGACTTTCGCACGAGGTCCCGCCGCAGGCGAACGACATAGAGGTGCCAGGCGCTCTCGGTTTCCGGCGCCTGCATCGGAAGCGTCAGCGGAAGCCGCGCAAGCTCCCGGTCGTACCGGTCCCGAACCTCACGCCGGCGCGCCACGAACTCGTCGATCCGCCGAAGCTGACTCTGGCCGAGAACCGCCTGCAGGTCCGTGATGCGGTAGTTGAAGCCCAGCTCGAGCTGCTGGTAGTACCAGGCTCCGTCCGGCTCATGGGTCATCAGCGCGGAATCCCGCGTGATTCCGTGCGAACGCAGCAGCGCGACCTTTCGCGCCAGCTCGGGCGAGTGGGTCAGGACCGCCCCCCCCTCGCCCGTCGTGACGATCTTGACGGGATGAAAGCTGAACACCGCCAGGTCCGAGTACTCGCACGAGCCCACGCGACGCCCCCCGTAGCTGCCGCCGACCGCGTGCGACGCGTCCTCGATGACCTTGAAGCCGTATCGGTCGGCGAGCGCCCGGACTCCCTTCATGTCGCAGGACTGGCCGGCCAGGTGAACCGGAATCACGACCTGGGGCAGCCTTCCGGCCTTCTTCGCCTGCTCGAGTTTCTTCCCGAGCATCGGCACGCTCATGTTGTAGGTCGAAGGATCGATGTCGACGAAGTCGACGTCCGCGCCGCAGTACAGCGCGCAGTTCGAGGACGCCACGAAGCTGATCGGGCTCGTCCAGAGCAGCCCGCCCTTCCCGAGCCCCGCGGCGAGGCACGCGAGGTGAAGCGCGGCGGTCGCGTTGCAGACCGCGACCGCGTGCGCGGCTCCTGTGAGCTCCGTGAGCTTCTTCTCGAAGGCTGGAATCTCGGGGCCCTGGGTCACGAACTCGGACTTGAGCACCCGGACGACCGCGTCGATATCGGCCGAGTCGATGTCCTGACGCCCGTAGGGAATCATTCCTTCCATGCCCACGAGCCTATCGCTTCCCACCGGCGAACCGATAGCCAAAATGGGCCCCGTAATCCTCCGCGATGGACCGGGTGAAGCGCCTGGCACCCTCCGCGTTCAG
>CAYJTX010000295.1:0-5033 GCA_964372615.1 uncultured Bacteriovoracaceae bacterium
AGCGAAAAGAACTTCGCATCAGACACCTCCTGCTGATCCTCAATGCGAAATTTCACCCGACCGGGACCACCCGATTTCAAATGTTAGGGACCACTCGATTTCATGTGAGCGGAGCCACCTGATTTCACGGCTCCGGAGCCACCTCGGATTGCGTCATAGCCCCCTGTGTCGTCTCGTGACGGCACACCGAAGGGGGACCGATGGAATTCGAGAGGGCATCCATGTCGCAGTTCGTCGAGATTCAACGTCAGATCGAGGCCGGGTACACGAACCGGCAGATCGCGCGCAGCCTGCGCTGCCGCCGCACGTTCGTGGCGCGCATTCGCTGCGGGGAGCTGACCCAAGACCGGCTCAGCCGAGGGAAGCAGGACGAGAGCAAGCTCCCGCCGGGCTGGGCGCTACACGTCGACTGGGGGGCGGTCGAGAAAGACATCCGCGGCGGCTACCAGCTGAAGCGGATCTGGGAAGAGGTGGCCGAGGGGCGCACGTCGCACCCGAATTTCTTCAAGTACGTGAAGCACCGCTTCGCCCGCCTGCTGGACGCCACCGTCACGCTGCGCGAGTTCCGGCCGGGCGAACACGGCGAGGTCGACTACGCGGGCGGCAAGATCGAGTGGCTCGACCCGAGAACGGGCGAGATCCATCTGGCGCACGTCTTCATCGGCATTCTGTGCTTCAGCCAGAAGATCTTCGCCACCGCCCATGAGGACGAGAAAAAGGCGAACTGGCTCGATGCCCATCGGCGCATGTTTGAGTTTTTTGGCGGCGTCTGGCGCGTCGTCGTGCCGGACTGTCTGAGGAACGCCGTGGTGAAGTGCCACCGCTACGATCCGGATACGAATCAGGACTACGTGGAACTGGCCAAACACTACGGTTTTTCCGTGGTCCCGGCTCGCCCCCGCCGGCCACGCGACAAGGCGCTGGTCGAAAATGCCGTCGGCATCGTGATGCGCTACTTCCGCTTCATCTACCGTCGTCGCACCTTCACGTCGCTCGCGGAGGTCAACCAGGCGCTCGCCGACGCTGTACAGCGGATCAACGCCAAAACTCACTCCCGCTTCCGGGTGTCCAGAGACGAGCGGTTCGAGCGCCTTGAGAAGGCGACCCTGCGCGCGCTCCCGCTCGAACCCTACGACATGGGCGAATGGAAAACAGCGACGCTTCACCCGGACTGCACCGTCGCCGCGGCTGACAAGAACTTCTACTCCGCGCCGCACGTTCATCGCGGCAAAGAGCTGCGGGTCAAGATGAGCGCGTCGCGGGTGGAGATCTTCCTCGACCTCGATCGGATCGCTTTGCACGAGCGGGCACGCGGCAAGATCGGCGAACGGATCACCCTGTCGGAGCACCTGCCAGAGAACTCACGCGCGTATCGCGAGACCACGCCGCAGATGATCCTGGCGCAGGCCCGGTTCTCCCATCCCGAACTCCACCGACTCGTCGATGAGCTGTTCGAGCAGGACGCGCTCGGTCACCTCAGGCGCGCTCAGGGTCTGGTCCGCAAGGCGTTCTCGACGATCCAGGCGCACGGTCGCGAGCGCGCGTCGACGTGGATCGAGGCCGCCTGCGCCCACATGCGCCGGTTCGGCCGTTACCGCGTCAAGACGTTCGAGGAGTTGATCCAGACCGAGATGAAGAAGACCGCTGTTCCCCGGCAGGACCGCACGATCGTGCGCCAGGCCGGCAACCCCATGGTGCGCGGACACGGGACCCACCAGCCAGAGGGCAATCACAACGTCCCGGTTCAACTGAGGCTCATGTGATTCGAAGTCTGCGACTTTGCATACTACGAGCGATGTCTCGAAAGAAAGGAAGCCAATGACATTGGCACTGGTACGAAACCGAATGGCTGAGATGGGGTTCCACGGCATGCTCCCCATCGTCGAGAACGTGATCGACCGCCTGCAGAAGGGCGAGCTTCACGTGACCGAGGCACTCGACTTTCTGCTCGAAAACGAGTGGCGATACCGGCAGGAGCGGGCGACGACGACGCGCAAGCTCCGCTCGAAGATCCGAAAGGGCGCGAGCCTGGAGGAGTTTGACCTCACGCTCAACCGCGGCATCACGAAGGCGGACCTTCGGTCGCTGGCCAAGCTCGAATGGTGCGAGCAGGGAAGGCCGCTGATCTTCATCGGCCCGACCGGCATCGGCAAGAGCTACCTCGCCCGCGCTCTCGGGCTGCTGGCCTGCGAGCGCGGCAGAACCTCGCTCTTCCTGACGGTGACGGATTTCCTCGAAAACCAGACGCTTGCCCGCGCCTGCAATGGCTACCTCAAGTTCAGGGCCGGACTCGTCAGGCCGGACGTACTCATCATCGACGATTTCGGAATGCGTAAATTCTCCTCGCAGGAGGCGGAGGATCTACGCGACGTCATCGAGCACCGCTCGTACGGAAAATCGACGATCATCACGACCCAACTCCCGATCGATCACTGGGCCGAAGTCATCGGCGACGAGATCATCCGCGACGGCCTGATCGACCGCATCGAGACTCCTGGCCTCGTGATCAAGCTCAGGGGACCCAGCTACCGGGACAAGCTCAGCAAAGAGGTGGAAAAAAAGGGGGCGGGGAAGTAAGAACGTCGCTGACGCTCCGAGGTGGCTCCGCCCAGATGAAATCGGGTGGTCCCGCTCGGTGAAATCGCGCAGAATGCAGAGTGGACCCGCTCTCCGGCTGCCCGAGTATCGAACGCTGGTGCTCCGGTTGCGAGCAGGGGCGCCACGTCTGCCGTAAAATATTCGTCGTTCAGCTTCAGGGAGAGATTGGCCTCGAACTGCGCTCGCGTGACTTTCGCGCCGACGTGGGTCATGTAGCGGTCGAAGCACTCGATGGTCTTCGCCAGATCGAGTTTTGGGAATCGCTCCAGCGCCATCGCAAGATCGAGAAGGTCGCGGCCTTTCTTGCGCTGATAGAGCGCGCGCAGTTTTGTTCCGAGAAGTTCTTCAGCCTCGTATGTCAGAAGCTCGGCTTCGCCGCTGAACCACTCGCTACGAGCCGTGAGTTTCTTGCGCAGAGGCGCAAGGACGGTGAAATGTTCGCCCGTGTTGACCTCGATTTTGAGGCGCATGGGACGAGATGGCGCGATCTCGGACGCGAAACGATAGAAAAGAGTCACGCGGTCCTGTTTGCGGTCTCTCCTCGGAACTCCGAGCCAGGGGTCGAGATGCTTTCGGATCGCGTCGATCGCTGGACCAATGGGTTCTGGCCGGATCTGAACCAGGTCGATGTCTTCTGAGTAACGGATCGGCGGATCATAGAAGAGCTTCTGCATGGCGGTTCCGCCACGGAAGGCGAAAGCATCCGTGAAGAGCGGGTCCGAGTAGAGTTCAATGATCGCTCGGGTCAGCACCAAGTCCTGTTCTACTTGATGCATCTCTGGCCAAGGAGCATGGTTACGCCATTCATAGAGGTACGCCTGCGGAATCATATATCCGCCTCGACGTTCTCGTTGACGATCACGCGCCACTTGGAGTCTCGCTGTGGAGATTCGCCCTTCCAACCCGGTCGCAAGGGAACGTAGTCCCAGCGTTGCTTTTCGAGACAGCCGGTCAGAGAGCGCGTCAGCTTTTCCGCGCCGACCTGATCCATGAGAAAGCCGAGGCGCTGAACGTAGGATGGTTCAGTATTTTCGGCGATCTTGGTTAGCTTCTTGGAGTCGATCACTTCGGAGAGTTCCGTCAGGACCGTCGCGATATTGTTCAGCCCGGCAGCCGCGCGCGGGTAGCGTAGCAGATCGAACGCGGTTGCTTCGGGCGTAGACACCGAGATGTACCCGGCAGGCGTCTTCATCTGCACGACTTGCGTGTCAGCGAGGTTCCGCTTCGTGAGGAAGCGAATCCGCGTGCGCCCCGCACGAATTATCGGCATAGGAGCCGACGTGATTACCTGAAGCTCCTGGGGCGCTTGGTGGGCGGCTCCGTGGAGAGCTGCTGCCGAGAGTACGCCGACGTAATAAGGCTGCTGGCGAAATTTCATGAGAGCGTCGATGTAGTGGGTAGCTGGTATTGATCCGTCTGGGCGATACTCGGCGGGAATGGCTGCATAGAACTCGTTCACGACTCGCATCAGGCGCTTCTCACGGATAAGGCGGTGCGCCGCCTTGTGGAATGCGTTGTCTGAGATGTGAAGCGCGGCTATGGCCTCCTGCTTCGTGAACGTGTAGCGACCCCGCCCCTGGAGATCCTCCGTGAATCGAGCGAGCGAGCGAGGAGAAACCCTTTCCGTTACCATTCTCAAAGTATGCCCTTTAAGGGCTGTTTTTACAAACGGTATCGTTTTATAAAATGGCCTCTGGAAGGCTGATTCTTCACTTGTTATGTAAAATTTATCCCTATATAATGGATATTATTAGTTTTTATAGCCTAGTCCTTTTTGCGGTACTCATACATGCTCACGACCCGCTCCATTACAGCTTCCTCAGTCGGGATGAAGCGCAGCGACTCGGTGGCGCCGGCTTCGTCGATGCCGGCCAGGCGGATGTACCGCTGCATGGTTTTCAAGTCTCTCCACCCACAAATCTTCATGACCACCGTTGCAGGAATGCCGGTCGAAATGAGCTGTGTCGCGAAGCAGGCCCGCAAGGTGTGGAATTTCACCGAGGGCAGCCTGTTTGCGATGCAGAAACCGCGAAGGACTTTGGCTTGCTCGCCCTTGTTTTCATAGCTGCTGCCACCTTTCTCGGTTCATATGTGCTGAGTTACGGACCAAAGGTTGATCCGTTCACCCGACTTGACCGTGCGAAAAGGGCGGAGTTCAGAGCTGCTCAGTGCTTAGACAAGGTGTCTCGATTTTTTACAAAAGAGCTGCAATGTCATGCAGCTCAGTTGGTACAAACGCGAGACCACGGAGCGAGAGTCAGAATTCTTGGCTGCCACCAAGAATTCCACCTAAAATCGGTGAGCCGCAGTGAGTCCGAGCCAGTCTCTGTGAGAACGCCTCACGCGCTGCTTGCTAACTCGTTCTCTTTCTTTGGTTTTTGATATTGATGAGATAAGAAGGCCGAACCCGTTTTCACGAGTTCGGCCTCATAATT
>CAYJTX010000296.1:0-5012 GCA_964372615.1 uncultured Bacteriovoracaceae bacterium
CAAGCCACCGGGGCGAAGAGGCCGGGCTTCTCATTCCCGACGACGGGACGGCCCTCACAGTCCAGAGAAACACTCCTCCCCCGTCAACTCGCATGATGAGAAACTCCGGAGACTTCGTCTTAAATACTTGAAGTTTTCTCGCGGTTTCTTCCACTTCGTAGCCGGGTGCCGGCCTCACCAGCACTTCGTAGCCTACCACGGGATCCGTGGAATCCGTGGTCTCGATCTCCCGCCAGGTGAACTTGATGTTCGGGTCGGCTTCAATGCTGACGTCCCCGTCGTTATCCGGAAAGACAGGCTCCGGAGGAGGTATCCGGGCCGCGGCCTCCGCTTCCATGTCGACCGACGCCGGATCCCGGCCCCGGTCATCGATCGGCGGCACGAGGAGGGGATGCCGGTCGAGAACTTCCTCGCCATGCGCCATCAGCCGCAGCTCAATATTGGAGAACGCGTCCGGCGCTCCATCGACCTGGACGTTGACGACCTCCATCGCCTTGTCGATGCGCTGCAAGGTGCCGACCGAGAGCACGAGCTTCGTTCCCCGGGGAGCCCGGACTCGCGTGCCGTCCGCGCGGCGATAGACGATCCTCTTGCCCGCGATCAGGCTGTCAGGAACTTCGAAGAGAGCCCTGCCAATCACGACGCGGACGGAGACCTCCGTCGCGGATTCGTCGAAGCTCGCCGTCGTTCCGGATTCGAGGTGCATGACGTTCCCCCCGAAAAACAGGATCTCCGCGACCGAATGCTCCCCGGTCTGCACCAGGTCACCGCTGCGTAGCGGCTCCAGGAGGGGCCGCCCCGTCTCGAGCCGGTTCCAGCTTTCGTCCAATCCGGGCGACCAGAACGACGCCCTCTTCCAGGAGTTCCTGCGCACGGTCCCGAAGGCCTGAACCACGTGGCCCATCTGGGCAGAAAGCCCCCAAGCGGGAAGCGACCCTTGCCGGTCCGCGTGCACAATGAGCCCGAGCGCCGCCGCGGCCGCGATCAGGCCGCTGAACGGAGCGACCCAGCCCAAGACGTCGAACCTACGAGCCGACCCCGCAGGGTCGCTGAGCGCGAAGTCCTTCACGCCTGTCTCTTCGGACTATTGAGGAAAGACCCTGACTCGACTGCACGCGTGCCTCTCAGCTCGACTCACAGTACCGTCACGTGACCGCCAAAAATCCACCACCACCCCCATCCCCGTCTCAGTCGCGCGCGTGCCTCCAGGCTGGACCCAGGGATCCTCAAAGATTCACCTTCAGTTTCAAATCCGGACGATCCGATAGGACGGTGTATGAATCCCAGCATAGGGAAAAAATTGAGCTCCTTCGCAGGCATGCTGGTCCTTCTGGCTGTAGGGGCCGTGGGAGTCGTTTCCTACACTTTTCTCGAGGCGCACTTCGCCCAGATCCTGCGCAAGGACACGATGGACGCGGCGACCCTCCTGGCATCCCGGATTCGGAACGAGCTCCGGCACGTGGCCGAGAAGGGACGCATCCTTTCGTCAGCGGCGCTCGAGGAGTTCAAGAGGCCGGACGACCAGATCCGCTTCCTGGAGGAGAATCTCTCGATCGATGACCAGTTCATCGCCCTGACGCTCTACAGGCATTCCAAGAATTCGGACAAGTGGTCACCCGTGTTCCGGCTGAGCCGTCAGGAAGGAGACCCCGCCCATCTCGAGGAGGACGACTTCGCCCAGCTCGACCTCAAGTACCCTCTTGACCTTCCGGCCGTCGCTACGGGAGCGACCGAGGTCACGGTCGGTGCGCTGAAGGACGGGACGCCGATCCTGAGGCTGGCGGTTCCGATCGTCCGAAAGTCAGGCGGCGACTTCACCCAGATCCTTGGAATCGAGGTTCGGCAGGAGCGCGTCACCGCCGCCTTCGCTGAGTCGACCGCACACTTCAGCTTCATCCTCGACCGGACCGGCCGAGTGCTGAGTCAGACCGATCCGACGCATTTCACCCTGGGTGAGGACCTCTCTCACCTTCCGATCCTTGCGATGGCGCGCTCGACCGACGCACCCAGCGGCAACCTCGACTACTACGAGCTTCCGGGCAGCATGCTCCAGTACGGCAGCTATCATAAAGTAGGCTACGCAGATCTGGTGGTCCTAGCCCAGGCGCCGCGAACCCACGTGATCCACCTGCTTCGCCTTTATACCCGGCAGGCTGGAATCCTCGCTCTGGCCTGCGTGCTTCTCGCCATGGCGTTTACGCTCGTCGCTTCCTGGGGGATCATAGGCAACCGGCTCGCGCGCCTCGGAACGATTCTGATGAGAGTCGGCGACGGGCGCTTCGGCGTCTATTTCCCCGAGACGCACTCGGGAGACGAGATCGGCGACTTCGCCCGCAAGCTCCAGGGAGTGTGCGACGAGCTTCGCGACCGCGAGAAGGTGCACGGCACGATCGTCAAGCTCAACCGGAACCGAAGGGCGAAGAACCAGCTCCTCGAGGGCAAGATCAACTTCAGCGGAGTCCGCGTCGATGCCTACGTCCTGCACTGCCAGGTGCGTGGGATCGAGGCGATCGCCATGAAGGCCGATCCCGAGTTCCTCGTAAAGACGATCAACCGCTTCAACCAGGCCGTCGCTGACGCGATCGAGGAGCGCCAGGGCATCGTCGACCAGGTCCACGGCGGAACCATCGTCGCCTACTGGGGAGTTCCAGTCGCTGAAAGAGAGGATGCCGACCACGCCCTCGAGGCCTGCATCGAGATCCGCAAGGTCTCAAAGCTCCTGAACGAGTCCCTGCGAAAGGCCCGGCTTCCGGAAGTTTCACTCGGAGTGGGAATGCACTTCGGACCGGTCGTCGCGGGACAGGTCGGGACCGAGGATCGTCTCGAGTACACGGTGATCGGAGAAGCTCTCGAGGTCGCGGGCAAGATCCAGACCTACACGGATCAGTTCGGCACGGATCTTCTGATCACGTCCGCCGTCGCGGAGCGGGCTCCTCAGTGGTACTCCACGGAGCAGGTCGCCTCAGGCGACGAAAATGCCCTGGAAATGTACGAGGTCGTCGCGATGCTCGATCGGGCGAAGGTGATGAAAGAGCTCGAGAGCCAGAGCGCGATGGCCGCGCCCTCCGACGAGTCAGACGCTCCGGCGGCCTCCCAGTCGAAGAAGAATCGGGCCCGCGGCAAGAAGGCCAAGCTCGAGGCGGTCGCGCCTCCCCCGGTCGCCGAGGCCGAAGCGGCGGATGGGTCGGAGCCTCTGGTGGATGCCCTCGCCGACGAGGGAAGCCCCGACCTGGCGGCATCGGCCGAGGTCGCGGGCGATGCCGAGACATCTGCCGACCTAGAGACAGAGCCCGCGATCACAGCCGAGGCAGGGGCGGCCGAGCCCGAGACGCCCGCGGCTGACGATGCCGACGAAAAGCGCGAAGCGGCGGCTTAGTCTTGCTTCAGCTGCTCAATCCTTGGGCCTGAGTCCTTAGGGCGCAGGCGGCAATGAAGTCGTCGTAGGCCGCCCTGGGCAGAAAGCTCCTGGAAGCTGTGAATTCGGCTTGCCGAATGAACTGATGCTCAGCCCCTGCCCGAGGGCGCTGCTCCAGCCAGTTCGCAAGAGTCAGGGTGATCAAGTCGACGAGATCCTGCCTGGATAGACTGACCTTTCCTCTGACGAATCGATCCAAGACTGTAAACGATTCAGACTTCGATAGATTCTCCCAGAGCGACTCCTTCACGTGAGCGCCAAAAAAATACGCGAGTCTCTCTGCCGGATCTCCGATCACCGACCTCAGATAGTCCCGATTTTCCAGGGTCGCCGGCTGCCTGAGAAAGGACTCCGTGCCGTAAATGCTATGGCAGAGTCCCGCCTTGCATAGGTAATCGGCCATGCCCCAATGCTCCAAGATCCGACAGGTACCCTTCAGGTGGTCAATGAGCGCGTGCCCGCTGTGGCTAAGCGTTGATACCTGAAACCGCTGCAGCTGATTCAGAATGTCGTCCATCTTCAAGCCCTCTCCAGGGCCCGTTGCCAGCCGCACTTGAGTAGCCAGGTTCGAGGCTCGGTCAGCGCCTCCTTCAGCCACGCCTGGACAAGGTCCTCCGACCAGCCCGTCGCAACAAGCCTCGGGCGGCCGCCGAGAAGCCTGGAAGGCTGCCCGAACCGGAGGATCGACGAGAAAGGGTCGAAGCGGACTTCGAGGCGTCCACGCCCCGCGTGCCGTGAGGCGTTCGTCAATACGTAAGCGAGCGCGTTGCGGGTTTCGCGCGGCGTCCGGAGCTCACGAACGTGATAGCGCTCTCGGAAGGCGGAGCCCCGAGCGCCCGCGACAGGATTGAGCCGCCTAGCGAGAGCGATTTCGAAGCTCTGGACCTGGCGGCCGAGGACCATCCCCCGAGGTGGCTCGACGATCAAATGCACGTGGTTCGAAAGAACCGCGAAATGGGCGATCGCGAGACCCTTGCGACGCGCGGTGCGAACCGCATCCTTTACGAATGGAAAGACTGACTTGCTTCGGAGACTCGGAAGTCCCTCGCGCAGGCGGATCGTGACGTGAACAGGGCACCGGCCGCTGAAGCGCGGGCGGCGCACGTGCGCCTGGAGGCCCGAGAGGTTCGGACGGCCGGCGCCCGGCCTGCGGCCCCCGTGCCCGCCCCGGGATTTCGGATGGCGGGGGAGCTTCCGGATCGGGAAGGAGAGCTGGGAGGGGGTCGGGCGCCGTGCCATTGCAGGCCTGTACACGGGCGCCTCACGTGGGTCAATTTGATTTAGCAGATATTAAAACAGAGAGGGGCACCTCGGGTAGTTTCTTTCTGCAAACAATCACGCGGACAGACAAACTATCGGCTCGAGGGAAGCGCGGAGGCTTCGGTGCTCAAAGACAGGAGCGACAGCCTCCGAGTCCTCATGAAGCGTCTCTCGCCCTAGGACGGCACGTGTTGTATCCGGCCACGGCAGACCGGATCACCGCAGCCTTGCGCGTACCTCAGGCCGGGCGGCTCGCCCCGCCCTGCCCCACCCGGCTCTCCTCGACCCAGCCCCGCAACCGGCGGTACTCGTCCTGGAGCTGCTCCAGCGCCGTGCG
>CAYJTX010000297.1:0-2840 GCA_964372615.1 uncultured Bacteriovoracaceae bacterium
GAGGTGAGCGCCCGGAGGTCCGCGCCGCCCGCGTAGTACTGGCGATACCACTCGCCCGTGAGCCCGACGCCTTCCGAAAAAGTCAGCGCGGGCTGCCAGCCCAGGCGCCGGTGCGCGCGTTCGCAGGAGAGCTGCAGGAGGCCCGCCTCGGGCTTGCCCTGGTTGGCGGCCCCGTCGACCCGGGTCTTCGCCTTCGGCCATGATTTTTTCAGCTCGTCGACGAGCGCCGAAACGGCCTGGTTTCCGGCATGGGTCGGGCCGAAGTTGAACGACTCGCCGTCGACGTCTGGGTCGACGCGAAGCAGCGCCGCTCCCAGGGTCAGGTAGCCTCCCAGCGGCTCGAGCACGTGCTGCCAGGGGCGGACGGACGCCGGGCTTCGGATGATCGCTTCACCGCCCTGGCTCCACGCGCGCATGCAGTCGGGGACGATCCGGTCCTGCGCCCAGTCCCCTCCGCCGATGACGTTGCCGGCGCGGGCGCTCGCCGAGCGCGGGCCCCTGCCCGTCAGGAACGAGCGCGCGTAGGAGCGGTAGACGATCTCGGCGCAGCCCTTCGAGGCGCTGTAGGGATCCTTGCCGCCGAGCGGGTCCGTCTCGCGGTAGCCGAACTCCCACTCGGCGTTCTCGTAGCACTTGTCGCTCGCGATCAGGACGGCGGCCTGAAGTGACGGGGTCCCCCGCACGGACTCGAGCACGTTGACGGTGCCGCCGACGTTGGTGTCGAAGGTGGTCTTGGGGTCGTCGTAGGACGGACGAACGAGCGCCTGCGCCGCGAGGTGGAACAGGACGTCGGGTTTGAACTCCTGGAAGGCTTTCCGCAAGGCCGCGGCGTCACGGATGTCGCCCGTCCCGTGGCGAACCCGCTTGGCCAGGCCGAGCGCCTCGAAGAGGGAGGGCTTCGTCGGCGGGTCGAGCGCGAAGCCGGCCACCTCAGCGCCGAGGTCCAGCAGCCACGCCGTGAGCCAGCTCCCCTTGAAGCCGGTGTGGCCCGTCACGAGCACTCGCTTTCCACGGTAGGCGTCTCGGAACATCGTCCTTCCTGTTTAGAGCGCCGGACTTCCCGGTGGCAACTGGATTGTGCGGCGCCTCCCGGCTAAGAATGACGAGTACGTGGAAAACCTGATTCAGCTCCAGCGGGGGTCCAAGGCGTACGCGTCCAAGGCTCTCTTCGAGGATGCCTCCTTCGCGGTCAACGCGGGCGAGCACGTCGGCGTCATCGGCCCGAACGGCGCCGGCAAGACGACGCTCTTTCGCATCCTGGTCGGGGACGAGGCGCTCGACGGCGGCCAGGTGATCCGGTCGCGAAGCCTGTCGCTGGGCTACCTCTCGCAGCATGACGAGTGGGCGCCCGACGACACGATTGAAAGCGTCGTCACCCGCGGGGCGCGCCTGCCCATCTGGGAGCTCAAGACTCTTGGCCGGGGGCTGGGCCTCGACGAGGAGCACTTCGAGAGGCCGATCCTCTCGTTCAGCGGCGGCTACCGCATGCGGGCCAAGCTCCTCGCGCTCCTGGGCCAGGAGCCCAATCTCATGCTGCTCGACGAGCCCACCAATTATCTGGATCTCGAGACCCTGCTCGTGATCGAGAAGTTTCTCCAGGGCTTCCGCGGCGCCTTTCTCCTGATCTCGCATGACCGTGAGTTCCTGCGGCGCGTGACCGATCACACGATGGAGATCGAGGACCGCGTGGTCACGAAGTACAACGGCAACATCGACGATTACTTCGAGCAGAAGGAGATGCTGAGGGCCCAGCTCGAGGCCCGGGCGCTCTCGCTCGAGGAGAAGCGGCGGGTGATCCTGGCGTTCGTGGCGCGTTTCGGCGCCAAGGCCACCAAGGCGAGCCAGGCTCAGTCCCGACTCAAGAGCCTCGACAGGATGGAGTCGATCGAGGTGCGGCCGCTCGCCGTCGGCGCGCGGATTCGCATTCCGCCCCCGGTCCGGGCCGCGAAGCTCGCGATCCGGGCGCGGGGGGTCGATCTGGGATACGGCGATCGAGTCGTACTGAAGAATGTCGACGTTCAGTGGAAGGGCGACGAGCACGTGGCCGTGGTCGGCTTGAACGGCGCGGGCAAGAGCACGCTGCTCAAGGCGCTCGCCGGGCGATTACCACCCCTGCGTGGCCGGATCGAGACGGGCTACGAGGTCACGGTCGCCTATTTCGCGCAGCACGTGGCGGAGGAGCTGCTGCCCGACGACACCGTGCAGAAGGCGTTGGAGCGCAAGGCGCACCCGTCGGTCATTCGGCAGGACATCCTCGACCTCGCCGGGTCGCTTCTTTTCTCGGGCGACGCCGTCCGGAAGCCCGTGCGCGTTCTGTCGGGAGGCGAGCGCTCGCGCGTGGCTCTGGGGCAGGTGCTTCTCCAGAAAGCCTCGTGCCTGATTCTTGACGAGCCCACCAATCACCTCGATTTCCAGACCGTCGAGGCGCTCACGCAGGCTCTGCACGATTTTGCGGGAGCGCTCGTCGTCGTCAGTCATGACCGCGGTTTCATCCGCCGTGTGGGTACTTCTCTGCTGGAGATTCACGGCGGCCGGGCAAGGCAGTATCCGGGCACCTATGAGGAGTACGTCTGGAGCATCGAGAAGGGGGCGTACGCGACCCTGTCGGGGTCGGAGCCGGCCGAGCCGAAGAAGGGCGTGCCAAACAAGCCGAAAGTCGAGCACTCGGCGCTTATCGAGCCGAGTGCTCCCAAGGAGAACTACAAGGACAGGAAGAAGGCGCTCGAGCGGCGCCTGCGGCAGCTCGAGGCGGTTCTGGCCGAATCGGAGCAGGAGCTCGCCCAGCAGCAGGAGCGACTCCAGCTCTTGAACGAGAGGCTCGTGGAGGGCGCCCCGGATTC
>CAYJTX010000297.1:2940-4918 GCA_964372615.1 uncultured Bacteriovoracaceae bacterium
AGCAGGAGCGACTCCAGCTCTTGAACGAGAGGCTCGTGGAGGGCGCCCCGGATTCCCCGGAGCGCCTTGTCGCAGAGATGGTCGCCGCCCAGAGGGAGATCGACCGCTGCGAGGCGAGCTGGCTTTCGGCCGAGGAAGAGAAGGCGTCCGTTCTGAGACAGCTCCAGGAGCTCGCGGGCTAGCCCCAATGCTCGCTGCTTAAGCCCGCGCGGCGGTCGGGCCCCTTTCCGGCCAGAGTCTTGGCAAGAAAGTGTGCACCCTCGAAATCAGTTGGGAACTGAATTCGAGTCTTCACACTCCAAGTGTGAGAGCCTGAATTCAGTTCCTAGTGGAATTCGCCCCCGCACACTTCAGGGCTCCCGACCGGTACCGGAAGGCGGCTCCTCCTAGGAGCAAAGGTCTCCGCTCAAATCACTCAACGCGTATGACGCCCGCCATGCCGGTGCCTGCGGCCGTTCCGTGCCGAACGCAGAAGTACGGGTAGAACCCAGGCGTCGTCAGGCGCTGGGTGACCGGCGCGGTCGCTGGGCCGGTCGCGCTGAAAAACGGGTTCCGAACGCCCAGGGTCTCCTCGACTCCCTGGAGCGGATGTCCGCCCGTCGCCTGGATGACGACCGAGGCTCCGAGCGGCACGCGCAGGCAACGAGGCGTGTATCCCCTGCCGGAGATCGCGATGGAGCTCTCAACTCCCCCGTCCACGTAGTCAGCCTCCTGGCACTGCCCGACGACTTTCGGTTCCTGGCTGAACCCCTCCACGGCGAGCGCGAGCGTCGCCAACACGAACATACTCATAGGTGTGACCTCCTGTATCGGCGCGGAACCGATCCGCGCCAGGGGGGTAGAGCTAGCGGTCGTACATTAATAATACAAATGCATAATAATAATAGTCAGCATACGTTTATATTATGGACTCATCCGCCCCGATCCGCGCTGATTACCGGTACCTGATCTCCGCGGCGGAGCTGGGAAGTCTGACTCTCGCGGCGCGCGCGCTCGGGGTGAGCCAGCCCGCGGTCTCGCGCGCGATTCAGAGAGTCGAAGGCGAGCTCGGCGAAGCGCTTCTGATCCGGACTCGGGAGGGGGTTACCCTGACCCGGACCGGCGAGGTTCTCGTTCGCCGTCTCAGGAAGTGGGTTTCGGACTGGATCGAAATCCGGAATGAGACCCTCTTCGCGAAAGAAGAGCTCGCGGGCCGATTTCGGCTGGGGTGCCACTCCTCGATCGGAATTGATTTCGCGCCGGCCTTCCTGTCGGCATTGGCGAGATCGCATCCCGGGATCCAGGTCGAGTTGGTCCACCAGAGTTCGCGGGAAACCACCGACGACGTCAATCGCCTTCGTCTTGATTTCGGGATTGTCGTGGATCCCCTGGCACATCCGAATCTGACGGTGCGCAAGCTCGCCGAGGAGGTCGTCGGCCTCTGGGGGCGTGCCGGTTCTCGTGACAGCATCGTGTACTACAATCCGGAGATGCAGGGGATCGAGCGGGTGCTTCGGCCGCTCCAGCGCCGTCACCCCGCAATCTCGGTGATTTCCGTGAACGACTACGAAGTCATTGCGAGCCTCGTTCGGGAAGGCGCGACGATCGGGATTCTACCCGGCCTCATCGCGCGTCGACACGGTCTCAGGAGTGTCGGCGAGCTTTCAGGAGGACTCCCCTCCTTGCGCTTCCCGATCTGCTTGATTTACCGAAAGGACGCCCAGCGCTCCGCCGCCTCTCGCGCAGTGATCGATGCCGTCGTCCGTGCTGACCGAGGCGCGCCGGGTCGAAGCCGAGAAAAAAGAGGCCTCCACTCCGAGGGGACGCCAGGAGCTTGACGAAGGGCGTGAGCAGAGTCAGTTGAAAGCAGTGCTTTCGTTTGGCCACCTGACTTCAGTCCGGGCCCACGGAGGTCCTTCGTTCGGATCACATGTCTGAAAGTCCTCAGGGTGCCCCCGGACAGATCTGAAGAGCGTCGTGTGGGGAGAGGGTGGGTATG
>CAYJTX010000298.1:0-4915 GCA_964372615.1 uncultured Bacteriovoracaceae bacterium
CGTAATTCTATTGACATGCGATGACCCTCAACCCACTCGAAAGCCGGAAGAACCACTTTTGTTATGTACACGTGACTTCGCCCGGAATCGCGCGCGTACTTACAGGAAAACCCTGTAGTTGATCGCCAGCGCAGCTCCGAGCTTCTTCGCTCGGGCCTTCCCGATCGGGATGCGTCCCGACTCCATCTTCGAGATATCAGCCTGCTCGCAGCCAACCTTCCCGGCGAGTTCCACCTGGGTCAGTTCCGCGCGCATTCGCGCCGCGCGAAGCGCGCGGCCTGGTCGCGTCTCCGGATCGGCAAGGCCCGGAAAAATCTTTTCGGCAGGGACGAAATCGCCGTCATCCTGGGCGGCATCCATCAGCTCGCGAACACGGGCGCTCACTTCCTCGACGTTCTTGTTCGGAACGAGGAAAATCCGGGGTTTCTGCTTCCCGATTAGGACTTTGACTTCAGTAAGACGCGCCTTCGCGTGTGCCGGCATAGTAAATCTCCATGACCTGTACCCGGTTGTCGATCACCCGCCAGCAGGCCGCGTAACGGTAACTGAGATGGCAATGGTGCTCGTCGGGACCAAGTTTTGAGTAATTCGGCCAGTCTGTTCTCACCGGCCGTTGGCTTGAAGGTCGATCACCAAAAGTTCGAGAAACTCCCGCTGCTTCTGCGGCAGCTTGGACACCTGCTTCTCGGCCTTCCTGGTGAATCCTACCGTCCAGCTCAAGATACTATGATATGGTAAATATAACCATATGTCAACAGCTACCATTTTCGGATTTATCGACTGAGCTTGGTGTTCTGCCGGGCAAACGCCTCAGATGCCCCGATCAGCTCAGCGACCCGATAGAAGCTCCGGTAACTCGAATAGAGCGCCCGCAGCTCGTCGGGGCCGAGCGCCTTGGCTTCCGGGTATGCTTCAAACTCAAAGCACACCACGGGCTCCGGGCCAAAGGATGGTTCGTCTACTTGTTCGACTTGCGCACCATCATTTCCTAACGAACTCGACGTTTTAGGACGGCGGGCTCATCGGACCGCTTCTCTTCTTCCACCCCTGAATGGCCCTGCGTGTGCCATCCGGGTGCTCGGCGACGGCTCTCCGCTCGCCGACCAGGCCACTCCGGTCGTGCTCTCCTCAGGTCTCTGACACTGTCCAGCGCCTCTGACACTGTCCAGCGCCTCTGACACTGTCCAGCGCCCGGGACAGTTCCCTCGGGACAACCCCTTGTCGCAATTAGCTGACTCTGCAGTCTGCTACGGACGAAAAGCCGTTTTCGACCGAGGGCTTCTCGATCGACCCGCGCCCTCATGGAACGCCAGCGACGGGCACGAGCCTTGCTCACAAACCCTTGTCACTCATTCATTCTTGGCATTCCCGGGAGGATCGATCTGATGAGCCGTGCTCACACGCGAGCTGTCTTTCTTTTCTTAGCCGGCCGCTCCAGTCCACAGCCTAAGGAGACCCATTCATGAAGCCTTCCAAGACCGCAGTCCTGACTGTCACCAGCATCATCGCGCTTTCCGCCGCGCCACCCGCCGCGCTCGCCGACTACAACAAATACGTGAGCGCCGTCGTCACCTTCTACCTCTCCGACGAGGAGCTCGACGAGGATCAGGACGAGCAGGAAGAGCTCGTTCGTCACATGGCCAAGCTCGAGGCGCAGAACAAGTGCGCGAGGCAGTACGGCGACGTGCAGACCACGAACTTCGAGGAGCTCTTCCCGGGCTGGAGCGGGACGGGCCACTGCCATCATTCCACGCCCGACCCGAGCGCCTTCTATCCCCAGCAGGCCACGCGAGCACGCTGCACGGGGACATACATGGTCCGTTGCCGGCTCCCCGACATTCGAAAGGCCACGGATGACTTCGTGAAAGCACCACGACCGGAGGGCACTGCTCAGCCCACCGAACGCGGCAATCGCACGCCAAGTGCCTACGACTAGCCTAAACGCGACATTCCTGCGCGGCGCAGGAATGTCGCGTTTAGGCTAACTACCGACGGCGTCGCCGCCAAGAACGTACTCGTCACGACGTTCACGCGGAAGGCCGCTGAGGAGCTGATGACCAAGCTTCGGGGCGACTTGACCCGGCCAATTGGCGCGAACCAGGCCGAAATGTCTCTCCAAGAACTGACGATCTGCACCATTCACCAGTTTTGCTATCAGCTCGTGTCCCAGTTTCACCATCAGCTTCTCTTCCTCCGCGGGATCTTTCGACCACTCGGCGAGACCCAACGTCTACTTCTTCTCTTTCGCTCAGGATACGAGTTCGGCCTGAAGCCGGTCTACGCCGCCTGGAAAGAAAACCTCGACTACAACAACGACCTCTTCCACTTCTATCAGGATGTCGGGAACGTATTCGACTTCGTCTCCGAGGATGTGATCGGGGGCGGCGATCCGCGCCTCGTCGATGGCTATCTCAAGCGGATCTACGCCGGCGCGGAAGGAGTCGCGAAGTTCGATGTCGAGGATCAGATCATCCGCGCTTACCCCCGCTACTGGGCTGCCCTCATCGAGGAGGGCTTCCTCGATAACTCGATGGTGCTCGCCTACGTCTGCGCGTTGCTGGACGATCCGCACGTACTCACCACAGTCCGCGAGCGATACACCCACGTCTTCGTCGATGAGTACCAGGACACGAATCCCATCCAGGATAGCATCTTCCGGAAGATCGCCGGCGAAAGCGGCAACCTCGTCGTTGTCGGCGACGAAGATCAAGCGATCTATGGATTCCGGGGTGCCGATGTTCGTAACTTCTCGGGCTTTAAGAACCGCTATCCCGACGCAGACGAGCAGTTCTTGAGCGAGAGCCGCCGGTCGACGCCGGAAATCGTCGCCGCAGCGAAAGATCTGATCCGCCGAAATACGAAGGCCCGATATCAGGACAAACCCCTGACGTCGCTTCTGGAACCAGGAGCGGTCCCGTGGCGCGTCGATGCCGAAGACGAGGATGATCTGCCGGACGCCACCTTGTCCCTCGTCAAGCATCTGCGCGAGAGTGGCTTCGTTGGCAGCTGGCGCGACATTGCTATCCTCTTCCGAACGCGGGGCAAGTCGTACCGCAAACATGTCGATACCCTCGAGGATGACGACATCCCCGTCCATGTCGGCGCCACCCGGGGGTTTCTCGCCCGACCAGTGGTCAATGCCTTCGTCGGAATCCTCGAGATGATTGCCGGCGACGCCGACGCCATCACGACGCGCAAGAGGAAGCACCGTCCACTCTTCGAATCCGTCGGACTTGCCGATCGTGACCAGGCGCTCGAACTCGTCCGGGGCTGGCACCGGAGATTCCGAGACAAGAACCAGGGATACCAATCCTTGATCGATCTATTTTACTCGATCCTTCGCGACTCGGGGGCACGGGAGTGTTCGGACGTTCTCGAGGACATGGGCCGACTCTCTGCCGTCATCGCCGAAGCCGAACAAGAGATCCGAAACCGCGATCTCGGCAAGCGCCTGTCGTGGCTGCTCAGCTACCTCGCTGCGGCCAAGGGCGAGATCGAGGGGCCCCTCGGTGAAAAGCCCGACGCCGACGGCGTGCAAGTCATGACAATGCACGCGTCCAAGGGGCTCCAGTTCCCGGTCGTTATCATTCCCGAGGCGATCGAAGAGCGCCTTCCCTTCTTGTTCCCCGAGAATCCCCGCGACGCCTTGAGGCGACGGCTCGGCGGGAGCGGTCCCGCTGGGGATCCGCTCGAGGAGGAACGGCGGGTGCTCTACGTCGCAATGACTCGAGCGGAGCACCTGATCGCCTTCGTAACGGTGCCGGGACAGGAGTCGCCCTTCCTTTCGGAGTTCAAGACGGAAACCGTCGATGTGAGGCGGTCGAGATCGGCAATGGTCGCGCCATTTCGGCCTCGCCGTGCGTCGCACACCCCACCGCTCAGGCTCACCCACAGCCAGCTATCGACATACGAGTACTGCCCGCAGCGTTTTCGTCTGGAACACCGCCTGGGCTTTGCCGGACGCGCCGGAAAATCCGTCCAGGCGGGCCAGACCCTACATAAGGCGCTCGAGATCTTTCATCGTCTGCTCGCCGACGGGAGTCGACTCACCGGCGGCCGCATCCGGCCATCTGGAAATGGAAGAGGTACGCGCAGCCTTCCTCGCCTACGTCGATGGGATGCGCCAAACCAATGGAATCAAGGTGATCGAGCAGGAGCGACCGCTCGCCGTCGCCGAGAGCGGAGCCGTGTTGATTGGGAAAGTCGACCTGATCCGAGAACGTGACGGCCGGCTCGAGCTCGTCGAGTTCAAGTACCGCAAGAACTCGGCTCCAAGCCTGGGCGACTCTGCCGACCGGCAGCTCAACCACTATCGATTGGCATTTACGGGCGCCGACCCGCTGCTCGTCGTCCACTACTTGAAGGACCGTGAAACGAGAATCGTCGAAGCCAGGGCGGAGGGTGTCGTTCGGGCCGAGATCCGAGCGACGGCCGAGAAAATCCGGCGCGCGGAGTTCCCGGCTAAGCCGGAACGCGGCCGGTGCACGCTATGCCTCGTGAAAGACGCCTGCTCCCAGGCAGACCCGGGCGCCTCGAACGTCGCGTCTCTCCCGAGGCGGAGGAAGGCGGCGTAGCATGGGGGCCCACAGCGGGAAGAGCACATGCAGTGTCAGGATGCGGGCCAGGCAAGTGGGCGAACTCCTTGACGATTCGCCGCGCCTCGTCGAACTTGAATCGTTCGAAGTCGGCGGGCCGAAGATCGGGGCGAAGGTCGGTTTCGAGCTGGGTGCGAAGTTCTTCGCGGCGCTCTCTCGATGCGGAGACGGTACCAGTCAAGCTTTCGTGGCGCACGCCCGGCGAAGCCGGCATCTGAAGATCGGCCACCAGAAGACGCGGCGGAGATCCCAGTTCGTCTTCGCAAAGTCCGAGTCGCGGAAACGCTTTCCGCGCTCGAGCACGCAGACCGACCAGCCCT
>CAYJTX010000299.1:0-4884 GCA_964372615.1 uncultured Bacteriovoracaceae bacterium
AATTTGACCGTGAACCGCGTGAGCCGAGCTCATGGGGGCGGCGAGAGAAAATAATAAAGGAAGAGCCGCGCCTGGATCGACGGGACGATGCCGGCGCTTCCATTGAAAGGGGACCGGCGGCTTGCGCTCCGTCCGAACAAACTGGCGAGAGCGCTCGGAAGTCCCCGGTTGACCGTGGGGGCAAACTGGGCCTTTGACGCCGCTTATGTGTACTTGATCTCCGGACGAAAACGGGCGGGAGCGAGTTTCTCGACTCGCTCCCGCCTTCTTGCATCAACGTCAATAAGAGCTACAGCCGAGGTCGTGGCATGTGCTCCCTGAATGGTCTTCGCAGTGGTGGTGCGCTTCATGTTGAACCTGGTGCGGGACATATCCCGTTGCCGAGTAGGTATAACCGTGGTGATCTTGAGAGTAACAGACCACCATTCGCCGGGGTGGATGAAGCCTTGCATCAAGCGGCTGAGCTTCGTTAACGCTATTGGTGCTTTCGGTAGTGAACGAATCAGCAGGTACGATTTCTGGCACACCGGCCTGGTCAGAGGCATATCCAGCACTGCTGAGCGCCCCAACCATCGCCAAAGCGATTAAGACCTTTTTCATAGAGCTTCCTTCCCTTTGTTGTCGTTAGAGGTTCGCTTTTCGCGCATGTCGCCGTGAGCCGAAAGTCGGCCCGTCGGACGAGCGGCCGTATTTTTGAGGCACCGACTGTCTCGGTCAACCAAGCTTCGGCGACATATTTGAAATGCGAACAGCCAAACAGCAATGAAAGTGCCAGCGTTTGAATTCCTGCGTCGTAATGGAATTCAAGGCTTAGTTCTTTGAGGAAGCTCTTTGGTAGGTGACATCTTCGGACTGCCGGAGACAAATTGGCTCCAGTCCTTGTCAAGGATGCACCGGGGCCGAGAACGAGGAAGATCGGAGCATGTTCATCTCCGACGAACTCAGTTTGAAGAGTGAACGCTATCGGATGTCGAGGAGGCACACCCCTCCCAGTGGATGTCGCAACCGTATTCGGGATTGGGGGAATTGCCCTCCGAGGAGTTCGCGACGATCGTAGAGTGGATCCGCGGCGGTCTGCCGGAGGCCTACGGCGAATTGTTCCGGCGCCCGGACGCACTTCGGCTCCGCCGAGTCCGGGCGCGACCAGCGCGGTCCATGGAATTCGCCGAGTTACACGGATCGCGACCGGCACGCAGGTTGCTTCGGGCGATCCGAAACTTCCGTTCACCGAAAGGAAAACACGATATGAAAGCCGCCTTGGTCTCTGCCCTTTTTCTGGTTTCTCTGACTCCCGCCTCTGTTCTCGCTCACGGGAGCACCGCCGAGTCATTGGAAGAAGCGACCTCCGTCGCTCTTCGTAAGTTTCAGCGCGAAGAGGTGCTCAGCCGTCGCAAGCTCGTCGGCGTGAGCGCTGATCTCGGCGAAAATGGAATCGCCGTCACGATGAAGCTTAACGATCAGACCGTGATCCAGTATGCCTGTGGCGAAACGCCGCAGGGGGCATACGCCTGCGGGCGCGTTCTCCAGTAAGCGTTAGCTGCCGCTCTCTGAAGTAGCCGCCCGATGGCCCAACGTCGGGAAGAGTCGCCAGCCACACGACGGGCGGAGGGAAATCCATTCTGCTCCTTAGTGGAGCTCTGGCGTCCCACGTGTACCCTACGGTGCCCAATGAGGAGGATCGCCGGTTCTTCCCGATCTTCATCGATGAGTTCGGCTGCGGGCGTCCAAGGAGTTCATCGACGCCTCAGAGGCGTTGATTCCACTCGAAAACAAAAGTCTTGACCACGTACTTAGGTACGAGGTGTATCCTGGAGCCATGAAGAACGAGAGCTCTCAGGGTTCCCGGAATTCCATGACCGCTTCGGTCCTGGCCAAGAATGCGGATGTAGGCGTCGAGTCGATCCGGTTTTACGAGCGCAAAGGGCTCCTGCCGCGCCCGGCTCGTACTCCGTCCGGCTACCGGCAATATTCTCCCGAAGACGCTCGACGGGTCCGCTTCATCAAGCGCGCACAGGCGCTCGGTTTCACGCTGCATGAAGTCCAGGAGCTACTCGGACTTCGCGTGAGCAGTCGCGCGAGATGCGCCGACGTCAAGAAGCGCGCTGATGACAAGATTGCGGAGATTGAGGTCAAGGTGAAAGACCTAAGAAAAATGATGCGCTCGCTGAAAAATCTATCCGACGCGTGCGCCTGCCGGGACGCGCCGACGAGCGAGTGCCCGATCCTCGACTGCTTTGAGGAGCAAGGGAGCTGCCCATGCCCAAAGTAGAGCTGATCTACGACAGCGATTGCCCCAATGTCGCCGCTGCCCGAGCGAACCTCTTCAAGGCGTTTCCGCAAGCGGGGCTCTCGTTGGAATGGACCGAATGGGAACGAAGCGCCCGCGGTGCCCCGGCATACGCCAGGAGGTATGGGTCTCCTACGATCCTGGTAGAGGAGCGCGATGTTTCCGGTGAGTCAACCGGGTCCGCCGGCGCCACTTGCCGCGTCTATCTGGATTCGAGCGAGGCCAACAAGGGCGTGCCGTCGGTGGAGATGATCGCACACGCGCTCTCACGAACATCGCTGGTGGGGCGATCGGGAAAGGGTGCCGGAGTCTTTGGCGGTCTCGCGATCGGCCCCGGAGCAGCGGCGGCGTTTCTTGCCAAGGCCGCATGCCCCCTCTGCTATCCAGCGATCGGGGGCCTTCTCTCTTCGCTGGGATTGGGATTTCTTTTTGACGGGGCCTATTTCGCGGCCATCGCGGCCCTCTTCCTCGCGGTCGTGCTCTTTGGGTTGGCTTACCGGGCGAAGGCGCGTCGAGGTTACGGTCCTCTCGGGCTTGGGCTTGCGGCCTCGGCCGTGGTGATTGCTTCGAAGTTTGTCTGGGACGAGACCGCGCTGCTCTACTTGGGCGTCGCCGGACTTGTGGCGGCATCCGCTTGGAACCTGATTCCGAAACGAGTTGTGACAACCGGCTCCTGCCCGTCGTGCGTCACGGACGGAGTCGCCCATGATGGCGCAAAGGGAGAATGATCCATGACAATGACGAAACGTAAGATCGAAATTTTCAGTGCAGGTTGCGCTGCGTGCGAAGACGCGATCGAGCTGGTGAACAAGATCGCCTGCCCGAGCTGTGAGGTGACCGTGCTCAACATGAGCGAGAAGTCGGTGGCGGCAAGGGCCAAGAAATTTGGCATCCGCTCGGTGCCGGCTGTGCTCGTAGACGGGAAGCTCGCGGACTGCTGTGCTGGACGCGGGCCAGACGAAAAGGCTCTTCGAGCGGCAGGTGTTGGCACCCGATGATCCTCGGGGACCTATGAGACGGATGGCGTTGTGGATGGCATTCGGCTTCACGTTCCTGGAGCAGGCTTCATTCGCCACCGGTGGAGCGATGAAGGAAGTGCGGGCCGCGGATTTTCAGACCGCATTCAACGCGGCCACTCGCCTCGCGGACTTGGGTGCCGGCGCAACCTTGCGCTTTAGGCGCTCGTCGCTCAGCCACCGGTAAACCAGCGAGCCTGACACCTTCCTGCGCTGGAAGAACGCTTCCTTCGGTCCCGTGTGCACAGGCGATGCCATCTGCGGTGTTTTTTACGCCGCTGCTAAGGCGAGCACACATTGTCAATGATGGTAGGGCCTCAAACCGCCGCCCCCTTGCTTCGCGTCGCGGATTCGGGAGTCACCACCATTGCTTGACCCCGAGCTCTGTCATTCGATTTTTCAGGAAGACGCTATTCAGGGGGACATCGCTGTTCACCCGCACCCGCGACCTTCTTGGGTTCGAACTCCAGAACGATCTTGTCGTAGAGAGGAATCGGGGTCCGCTTCTCGCGATCGCCGTCTTTGGCGACTTTCAGCTTTACGAGCCCCAGCGCCTCGAGCGCCTTCACGTCACGCAACACGTTTCCCTGGTCCTTGTCGAGCGCCTGGGCGAGTTCGTAGATCGAGCTGGGTCGGTCACTCCACGATCGCCGCGAACGCCTCGAAGCGGCTTCGGGTCATCACCTTGAGCATGGCCTCCATGGTGTCGCAGATGAGCTCATCGCCCTTTACGTCAGGAATGCCCGTCTCAATCGCGCGCTTCATGGCCTCAAGGGCGGCTTTCTTCGGACTTTTTTCGTAGCGAACCGTGAAAACCTTCATTCTACTTCTCCTCGGCGATTTCGAATTCGCCAAATCGGTCACGGACTCTCTCAAAGAAGAGTTCGTAACTCGCTTCTAAGGACTTCCATCTGAATGACTCTCCATCGAGATCGCCATCTAGGTGGACATGCGGCCCCTTTGGAGGATCCTTGGGTTGAAGGACGTCGTTCCAGTATTGGGTCCAACCCGCGATCAGGTCGTCGACTTTGCTCCCGTTCTGATATTTCAACGGAAGTGGGCACGGCCGGTTCTTCACGCCGGTGAAATGGTCCTGTGCGATTTTTCGGATCTCATCGGTGTACAGCTGGTCTTTGCGGGAAGGATTGTGCGCGCAATGGCCATGTCGCGTGGTGATGCCGCCGTCTGGATCTTTTTTGCTCGGTGGAACATGGAGAGGGTGGGTGACGACCCAATGCTCGCCGTACGGGCATGTCCTCCAGGGATGAACCTCGGCCGCCTTCTTGGCCTTCGGGCTGGCTTTCTTGCGAGATTTTCGCGTCCTACGGGTCACAGAAACACCTTGTATCCAATAGGGAGTGTCTTCGCCAAGCGCCGGGCCATTTTCCTATCGGTAGTGCGCTTGTCGCTCTTCACTTCCGATCTATTCGACGGTGGGATGCCGAGCTTGGCGGCCAGATCATTCTACGTCTACAGCAGCAGTGACTACACGACCGTGCAAACCCCATCATTTCACGTGATCTCGGGTTATCCACCCGCCGCGAGCTCAAGCAGCTTCTTCTGGCGATTCGTTTTTAACTA
>CAYJTX010000300.1:0-4875 GCA_964372615.1 uncultured Bacteriovoracaceae bacterium
CCTGGGTGTTCGGCTGGTTCGCGAGATACCGGTAATAGGGGAACGCGGTCTCGAAGCCGACGCCCACGGACCACGCGGGGTCGGGAGAGTAGCTGACGTTCGCTAGGCTCGAGAAGTGCCGCTGCGCCGATCCGTCCACCGGTGAGCCGTTTATGGAGCTCCGGAGAACCCAGAGCTGCTTCATACCCAGCGCCGCGCTCCAGCGGTCGTTGAAAAGGTAGGTCGCGCTCTCGACGAGCTGGAGCGGGCTGCCCGTCCGGGGCCGGTAAGGTTCGGCGACGGGCGCCCCGCGCATGCGATCCACTGTCCACTGAAGCGGAAAGAAAACAGTGGTGTCGAAACTCAAGCGGATCGGCCGGTAGAGCTTCGAGGCGACGCCGCCGGCATGGAACGTGGTCGAGCCGTCGCCCACGGCGTCGAGGCCGGAGGGATCGCGGGAGTCTTCCACGGACATGCCGAGCGGGAGCCTTACGCCGCCGAAGAGCGTCAGCGCGGGAAGGAAGGGCAGGAAGGCGAGATCCTCCCAGAGCGTGGCGCGGGCTTCCAGCGCCGGATCTCCCAGTCCGCCCGCGCTTCGGGAGGAGCCCGAGATCGTCTGCTGGTTTACGATCACAGGAATGCTCAGGCCCGCCTGCCAGCTGTCGCCGAGCCGGTACGCGCCGCCGAAGTCGGTCGTGAGCCGCCGGGTCGAGTCGCCTTCCGCGTTCGGGGCGTAGCCGCCCTGGGGATCAAACTCGCCCAGGATCGCGCGGTAGGTGGTCGTGACTCCGAGCTGGTAGCGCTGCTCCGAAGGCAGAATGGAGACAGACTGGCTACCGCCGCCCTCGCAGCAGCTCGAGGCCCGGGCAATCGCGGGCGAGGCGAACGCCCAGAATGAGGTGAGAAGAAGCGCGAGCTCAGAGTGTCGCTTCGAAGACATACTCGTCCTGCGTGCTCCCGTCCGTGAGACCGACCGTCATCTGCCAGCGGCCGGGCATCGAGAAGAAGAGAGTGACTCGGTAAGTTCCGTCCGTCTGGCGCGAGGCGACGGCATCCGAAGTTCCCATCGCCGGATGGTCGGGCATCCAGTAGGTCACCCGAAGCGTCGCTTGCTCCGAGGGCGAGCGCAGGTCGGTCGCGTGGACGCAGCGAAGCAGGAACACGTTGTTGCCCACCTGGGGCGCGTCGCTCGCGGAAGGGCCGGTCGAGGATTGCAGGGTGGAGTAGACGAAGAACGCCCTATTCTTCGAGATATTCACGGAATTCAGGGACGAGCCGGATGTTCCGGTGGCAGGGCCCGCCTTCCTCTCGCCGTTCATCGGACCGCAGGCCGAGAGGAGAATCGCCGCGAGAGGGACGATTACAATCGCCCTCGACCACGTGTCCCATCGAATGCCCATGGCGCCTCCTGCCTTCCCCTAGCCATAGACGGTTTCGCCGCCCGGGTAAAGAAGCCCGATTGGCCCGGGCCCCTGGGGTCGACTGCGGGTCCTGCGTGGGGCACAGCAGACACCCATGAGCATTGGTCCCGGATAGGCCTCCCTGTCTAAGTCTTGAACACCTGAGGCACGCTCACGCGCTCCAAAGGGCCTGAACCGGCTGGAGTAGTCGAGCCGCAGGCAAGCGTGCCAGAGGCATGGCCCTTGCTTACTTCCGGGACTCCGGGACGGAACGGGAGCCGTCATCATGCGACTTCACAGAATACTCCTCGCGGCCGCCGTCTTCGGACTGGCGAGCCTGGGAGGGGTGACCGCGGCTTGGACGGAGCCCCGGACCTTCCGCGATGAGCTTCGCGGGCTGAAGAATTACATTCCCCACGGCGAGGTGTTGAGCGGCACCCAGCTGACAAAGTGGCTGAGCGGTAATACCCAGCGGGCGGAGTACTCCGATACCGGCTCTCCCCTGAGTTTTCCCGTCATTCCCTTCCAGCTCTTCGGGGTGGAGTACCTCGAGGACATCGTCATCGAGACCGAGCATCCACTGTGGTCGATGCATGAGTTCGCCCGCGTTCGCGTGGGAGATCGCGAGATCTGGATCGCCAAGGATTCGGATCTCCAGGGCGTCCAGACAGTTACCGCGGATCTGGATGAGATCGAGACCTGGGCTCCTGAGGTCCCTGTCCCGCGGCACAGGTCACCCGTGAGGGTCAGGGACCGCTCGACGCCCGAGTGCCTGGACATCGACCTTCAGTACTCGAATCCCCTCGGGGAGGTCGTCGAGGTGCACTTCGAGTCCAAGCGCTCCCCCTCCCCCCAGTCCCTCCGAAACAGCTCCACCTTCAATCACTCGTCCGACTTCGTCTCGGTACTCCTCGACGTTCCCGGCAAGCAGCTCGGAGGGACCGTGGCGCGCGTTGCCTACGACGGAAAGTCCTATCCGATCCGCAAGGCCTTCGGAGCGATCGGAGTGAAGGCGCTCCTGCACCAGATCCAGGGGGGCTTCGCGACCGCCTCGTTCACGCAAAGGAGTCAGCCCGGAAACTCGCATGGAGTCCACGTCACGCGGCCGGCCCCGGGCGTCCGATGGAACACCCGCTCCGAAGAGCACTGGTCCCTCCAAACTGACCCGAAGGAGCCTGATCTTCTGCACTTGATCCGCGACGACGGCACCACTCTCTGGGATTACGTTTTCGAGAGCGGCGGCCTTCGACGCGCGGAGGTGCGGACGAGGGGAAGGGAAACGCCTCTCGTGCGCGTCCTCCTCTCGGCCCCGCTCCCCGATCTCTCGAGGAAATTCAGGGGCGAGACGACGCGGAACTTCGCGGTCGAGATCAACGGTCAGAGGCAGGGCCAAGGGCAGATGCTCGCCCGCATGGGCGCTAGGGGAAGTCCGGAGCTCCGGATCGCCCCTCTGAAGCCGTTCTGGTTCGCGCGGAGGCCGATGCTGACGACGATCGGTATTCAGAGCGATCGCTCGGTGCACGTGGAGACGGCGCGCACTCAGCAGATCGAAGGCTGGGTCGAAACCCACCCGCCACGACACCTCTCTCGAAGGCACGGGCCGACCGACGAGGCCTGCGGCCACGAAACTGCAGAGAGCCACCGCGATGCCGAAGGTTCGCATTGTGGAATCCGGCTCGGCGCCGTTTCGAGTGCAGTAGAGCGTCGCAAGACCCAGGAAGAGGGCTCCGATACTCGGTTACTGTCACTGGTCGCTGACCGACAACTTCGAATGGCGCGAGGGATTTCGCCCACGCTTCGGTCTCTCTGCGGTCGACTCAGCGACCCTCGAGCGGAGCCCGCGCCCGAGCGCGGCGCTGGCCCGGAGAATCGCGCTCGGGAACGGGTTCTGGCGGTACTGACAAGTCAGTCGACAGGCAGCCGCGCCGAGACGGTCTTCGCCGGATCGGAAATTGCGCCCGAGGGACTTTCGATGTCGACTGCTTCGGCGAATACCCTCATCGTGTGGATCTGGCGATTGAGATAGGAGCCCGTGATCCCGGCCAGGAAGATCTGCCAGGCGCGGCAGGTCGCTTCGCCCGCATGACGGACGAAGCGCTCGCGCTCGGCCATCATCCGTTCGTACCAGGCTCGGGTGGTTTTCGCGTAGTGCGGGGAGATATTGAAGACCCGGACGATCTGGAACCCGTTCCTCTCCAGCGCGGTCACATGTTCCCCGAGCGTGTAGTAGTTGAATCCCGGCCAGACGTACTTTCGGTTGAAGGCAGGTCCCACCTGATCGAAGAGCGGCGTTTCAGTGTAAGGCGTCATCATGCAGTGGTGCACGTATCTTCCGCCCGTCCTGATACGACTGCGCACCTCCCTCACGTAGTTGCTGAGTCCGCTGTGCGGCCCTTCGGGCCCCACATGGCAGATCATGCCCGTGGAATGGATGTGATCGAAAACTCTGCGATCCTCCCGGTAGTCGCCGCACCTGAGCTCGAAACGCGCGGGGTCGCGGCCCTCCAGCATTTTGAGCCCTTCCCGGTACTGGTTCTCTGACGCGGTCCACCCGACCACGCGGCCGGGCTGGCGGTCCATGAGCACGTTCATGAAGCCCGGGTAGCCGCATCCCACGTCCAGCACGGATTCGTTCGCGGCCGGCGAAAGGTAGTCCGCGGCGTGCTGGAACTTTCGCCACTGCGCGCGCTCGAGGGTATCCAGGGCGTCGCCCTCGCCCTTGCCGATCGTGAGCACGTGATCCAACGAAAGGTCGTAGGGCTTCTCCCAGATTCCGCAGGAGTAGCTCTGGTAAACGCGATCCAGGTAGAAGAGCGCTTCCTGCGGAATGTCGTAATGGGAGCGAACGGAGCGAACCGCGCGCGTCGGGTCCTGCATCACGCGGTTCTGCAGGCGGTTCCAGACGATCTGCCAAGGCTTGAGGTCGAGTTTCGTGTGATTTCTCATCTCCGGAAAGAGATAGAGATTGCCGGTCAGGTCGACTTCCTCGTCGAGAAACCTCTCCAGGAAACGCATGATGTCGAGGCCCAGCAGATCGCGTCCGGCGGCGGGCGTCTTGATGACGATCTCGAGCGGCTTCTGGCCGTTCCAGTGCTTTGCTTCCCCGCCCAGCGAGTAGCTTGCTCCCGTCCAGTCCCGGAACTCAAGGCACCAGGGAAAATCCTCGAATGAGCGGGTCATCTGCGCGCGCAGCTGCTCCGCGAGTACGGTATCTGAGGTGGCCCGAGAGATCAGGGTCTGTGCCGTGCCACGGAGGAGGCTGACGACGTTTTCCATGGGTTACTTTTTAACCACGAGGATCGGAACAGACCCAGTGGGATTTTCGGGACTCACCCCCTCGCGCGTGCGCCTTCCAGGCGCTCGCTCCGGGGGCGGGGTCGTCGCTCGTCGGCGCATCCTGCGCCGCCGCCCCGCGTCCGATCCGGTGGATCGTCCGCGGGTCGCACCTCCCATTCTCGTCCCGTCACTCACGTCAAATAAAAAAGGGCCCGCTTTC
>CAYJTX010000301.1:0-4872 GCA_964372615.1 uncultured Bacteriovoracaceae bacterium
GACCGGGTCGCCAGGAACACGGCCCCGAAGACGCGCCCCCCGACCTTGAGCGGGATGCAGGCGGCCGAAAAAATTCGCGCCTCGATCACCGAGGCCGCGTCCGCGAGCGGGTGGCCGATGATGTTCTCGATGAATACGGGGCCGCCCCGCCGAAGCGCCTCGTCGAGAATCGAGTTGCTGAGGAGCTCGCGCCTGCCTATGACACGCTCGCCTTCGGCTCGACCCGCGTCTTCCTTCGAGGCCACGCACTCCCAGCGCGAGTCGCCCCCGAGCTCGGACAGGAGAAAGCCCGCCTCGGCGCCTGCCATCTCCACGAACGCATCCAGTGCCTGATGAAGCGCGGCGGGGACCGACCCCACGCCCTGGAGCGTCGCCGCGACGTTTTGCAAAACCTCGAGCGACCGGAGCGACGCGCCCTCGGCGCGCGCGGCGGCTGGGGCGATCTCGGCGTCGACGAAGGCCGCGGCGCCTCCCGCCCACTCGAGACGATCACAGGTCAGAAGCTTCACCGTGCGCGTCACCGTCTGCCCGTTCACTCGAACTCGCACTCGCGCAGGAACAAGCTCGAAGCCACCGTCCTCTTTCTGCGAGAGGGAAAAGAGCAGCCCCGGGCTCTCGGCCCCGACTACGATGTCGTGCGCGGGCTCCGAACCCACGCTGATCCACCGCTTGCGAAGGGCGAACACTCCCTCGTTTACACGCGAGCCTGACTGCTCGACAACCACCAGCTGCGCCATTCCTTACCTCACCCGGATCGTCGTGGGCTCTTCGGCCTTCACGACGACCTCTTCCACGATCGGCCGCGCCCCGTGCATCTCAAGCCGGATCGTATGCGAACCCACCTTCTGCTTCGCCAGCGGGCGCCTGGGATCGATCGACCGGCCATCCCAGAAAACTCGAACACCTTCCGGAACGTCGATGCGCACGGTTCCCGTGGGCCGCGCCGCCGTCACGATCCGCACCGGCGCGGCCGCTGGGACGCTCACGCGATCGACGACCGCGGGCGGCGCCTCGCGCGCGGGCCACACGGACCACCAGGCCACTGCTGAAATTCCAGCCAGCGCCGCCGCCGCGAACGGAATCGCCGCGCGCCGCCGACGATCCCGGCTTCGCGCCGCGCCCATCGCCTCCGTCAGGCGGTCGATCGCTCCGCTCTCGGGCGCGACCCGCGCGAGGTGCGAGAGCTTCGCCGAAAGGGCGTCCCAGTCGCGCGCCACAAGCGCCGTGTCGGCCGCGCGCGCGAGGCTCTCCGCGGCCGTTTTCATCGCCGAGAACATCACCTCGGACGGCGACCTCGACCAGCTCGCGAAAGTGTACTCCGACTCCTGCAGCCCGAGCTCCGAGAGGGTGGCGTCGAGCGCCTCGCGGAACTCGCGCGCGCTCTCGAAGCGGCCCGAGGGGTCCTTGTCCAGGCCCCTGCGGATCAGCGCCGCGAGGCCCGCGCTGAGCTTCGGGTTCCGTCGCTGGGCGGGCTCGGGCTCGGCTGTCGTGACCGCCGCGAGGGTCGCCAGCGGGCTCGAGCGGGCGAAGGGACGCGTCCCCGTCACCAGGAAGTAGAGAATGCCAGCCGCCGAGAAGAGATCCGAGCGCTCCGTGGAGGTCTCGCCCCGCGCCTGCTCCGGGGACATGAAATCGGGCGACCCGATCAAAGTGCCCGTGAGCGTGTGGCGCGAGACATCCGTCATCTTCGCTAGCCCGAAGTCGCTCACCAGCACCCGGCCGTCATCGCCGATCAGGATGTTGGCGGGCTTCAGGTCCCGGTGAACCACGCCCTGCGCGTGCGCGTGCTCGAGCGCGCGAAGCACCTCGCGAAGGAGCCAGGCCGCGGCCTCAGGAAATACGTAGGGAAGCCGCGCCTGATACTCCTCGAGCGAAGCGCCCTCGACGTACTCGAGCGCGACCGCGGGCGGGTCGGCGTCCCAGACGGGCTCCACGACGCCCGCAATGTTCGGGTGCGAGAGCGCCGAGACCGCTCGAAACTCCGCGAGCGCCCGGCGCCTGAGCTCGGGCTGGTCCCAGAAGCCCGGGTGAAAGACCTTCAGCGCGACCCGGCGGGCGGGCTCGGCGATCGAATGAGCCAAGTACACCTGCGCCGTGCCTCCGCGGCCCAGGAGGCGCTCCAGTCGATATCCCCCCACATCTTTCATTCAGCTCGAGCCTTAATGCGCGGAGCCGCTGCGCGCAATCAAGTTCAGTCTGAACTCCGGAACTTGACTCAGGATTCATAGTTGACTCAAAAGCTCCCAAGTGATACGCGGTGCGTTAATAATATGCGCCGTCTCATACTTTCGTTAATGACCCGCTCCACGAAGCCAACTACTGAGCCATGACGAAGCTCGCCGAGCCGATGGCTCGCCCTGAAATGAGCGGCAAAACAGTTCTCGTGACCGGTGCGACCGGCGGCATCGGACTCGCGACCGCGAAGGCACTCGCCGGACTCGGCGCGACCGTGATCGTTCACGGGCGAAACCCGGCGAAGCTCGCGGAAGCGCTTCAGGCGGTTCGCCTGGAATCAGGCCGCGACGACGTCTCGTCCTGGCTCTGCGACTTCGCGAGCCTGCGCGAGGTTCGGGACCGCGCACGCGAGCTGCTCGCCCGAGTGCCGCGCCTGGACGTACTCGTGAACAACGCGGGCGGGATCTTCCCGAAGCGCGTGCTGACGAATGACGGGTACGAGCTCACGTTCGCGGTCAATCACCTCGCGCCGATGCTCCTCACTCAGGAGCTTCTGCCCGCGCTGCGCGCCGCCGCTCCCTCGCGCGTCGTCACGGTCGCGTCGACCGCCTATCTCTTCGGCAGCTGGTGCATCCGGTGGAATGACGTCGAGTACAAGAAGCTTCCGTACAACATGCAGCTCACCTACGGGCATTCGAAGCTCGCGAACATCCTCTTCACCGTTGAGCTCTCGCGCCGGCTCGCGGGCACGGGCGTCACCGCCAACTGCCTGCACCCGGGCGTGGTCGGCTCCGACTTCGGCCGCGACACGATTCTCAAGCCGCTCATGAAGCTCGCCGGGCCCTTCCTGCTCACGAACGAGAAGGGCGCGCGGACCTCGGTCTACCTCGCGAGCTCGCCCGACGTCGCCGGAGTCAGCGGAAAGTTTTTCTCGCGGAGCCGGCCGATCCGCGTCCCGCGCGGATCGAAGGCCGCCAACGAAGGGCGGCGCCTCTGGGAGCTCAGCGAGCCGATGATCGCGCGGGCGCTGGAGTGAGGAGTCCGGCCGCTTCCGACGCCCCGTCCGGGCGATGAGTTCGGAGCCGCGCGTCTCCCAGGCACAAGGCTGCCGCTTCGAGCCCCGTCCGGGAGTGCCTCGCGATCATTCGCACGCCCTGCGGCGTCATTCCGAGGAGACGCGCCAGGACAGAGAGATTGCGCCAGCCCTGGTGAACTGCAAGTTCGACGAAGAGGTCGCGCGCGGGGCCATGGCTCCGCCAGGACTCTGGCCCTCCGCGAACCGCCGAGACCGCGGCATCGGCGATTGACCTCAGTCCGATCTCAGGCGCATCCCGGCTTGGGGCGGGAGACGGAGGCGGAGTGCCGCGGGGATCGACGCTCGGGTCGGCAGATACGTAGGCGTGATGGCGGTTTCCGATATCCCGCGGCGGAAGTCTGAGGTCGCCCGCGAGCGCGGCGCTCGTGGTCCACGGATCAGCGACGGCGCCAACCACATCCCGGTGCGTCGACCAGACCCACTCCAGCGGATCCCTGCAAAGTCCTTTGCGGCATGGATTGAGGGAGACGTAGCGCACCTGCCTTCTCAGGTGATGCTCGTCCGGAATCGCGGTGGGTGGCGGCGGCGTTTCCCAAGCCCGCTCCCCCAGCCCGTGAACCCGGGACAGTTGGGCAAGGATCGCCCTGAGTCTCGCCTGAGCGGCCTCGCCGCCGGGCGCCTGCGCAAGAATGTGCAGGTGGTCCGGCATGAGCACGGTCCCCACGACCCTGGGAAACTCACGCCGAAGCTCAGCCCAAAGCCAGGCGCAAATCTTCCAGGTCTGAAACGGCGCCTTCGCGCAGCGGTAGCGTGCCGTGAGGTGAAACCACATTACCCCGGGGGGTGCAACGCGCAGACCGCTTGGCGCCGTTTCAATTTCTGTAACTATTCCGCCTCAACTGACGGTTGACGACCTGATGTTACAAATCTTGAAACGACCGAAGTTTGATCACGGTGACCGGAAGACGGCTCCCAACTCCGCCCAGTCTCCCTTACTGTTGAGGTTGGATACGACGGAGGGATCCTTCACGGGGACACGAACCACGGCTGCGCCCCATGAGCTCAGGACGCGGTCCAGGCGACTCCCGGGACCTGCCGGATCCATCGCGCTGACGCGAGCCACCCCTTCGACCGACAGCAGCACCGGGTGGCCGCCGCACGCCTGATAGATCGGAAGCACGGCGACGGCGTCGCGGACGCCTGCCAAGCCCCTCCAAACCGCCGCCCCGGCGAACGGGACATCCACCGGGCAGACGAACGCTCCCCCAGGCACGCAGCTCAGGCCGAGCTGCAGCGACGAGAAGGGCCCGAGCTCGTCTGCTCGCGGATTCACGACCACCGCCGCGCCGAGCCCTCCAAGCGCGGCCTGATACGCGACGGCTTGCTCGGAACGCACGACGACTACGGCTCGGGTGCCGCCCGCCGCGGCGAACCGCTCGAGCTGCGCCGCGATCCAGACCCGTCCGTCGGATAGGCGCACGAGGCCCTTCGGCTCGCCCAGCCGGGATGAGCGTCCAGCGGCGAGAACGACGAGCGGCGGGAGCCTGGAAATCCGGCGTCCAACCGGCGGGCTAACGCTCATAGTGAATTCGAAGCAGCTCGGCCGTGACGCTCACGGCGACCTCCTGCGGCGCCTTGCCGCCCAGGGAAATCCCGATCGG
>CAYJTX010000302.1:0-4853 GCA_964372615.1 uncultured Bacteriovoracaceae bacterium
CGCCGCGCGCCGGCACCGACCTTCGCGCCCATCACCGGACGCCGCCCGCGAGCGCCGCGCGCCCTTGGCCCGCCCTCTCCGCGAGCGCCGCGCGTAGTAGAAGCGGTCTCGTTCCTGACCGTCCCCACCCCCGGCCGTCCAGTCGAGCCGGGAGGCTCGCTTGTGGAGGGGCAGTGGCAAATGCGGTGGCCCCTTCGCGGGAAGGGTTCTGTTTTCCCTGGTGGCCAGAACAACCCAATGACCCAATCGAAGTAGTACTAGCCGCCTACTTCTCAGAGCGTCCAGCGATCCGGACGCCGAGGTCCACCCCGAGGGGAGCCGTCCCGGAAATCCGGTCACCCTTGACATGGTGAACGAAGCCCGCGTTCCTGAATCGGAGCAGGACGCCGGAACGCGAAGGGAGCGTGAGAACCTTCAACGGAAATTCAACCCCGGGACGCTTCTCCGTCAGCACCACCTCGGTCCCGGGTGGCCTGCCGGAGTAGGATGCCCCGGGCCCGAATCCTTCCTCCGTCCGTTCGGGAAGAATGACCCGAAACGGCGTCTTGCCGAGGAGCTCGAAGCGGACCACGAGACCTGGGCCCGCGCGCCAGGACCGAAGGCGTACGCCGGACGAAGGCCGCAGCTCCTTCGCGACTCGACCGAGACGATCCTCGAAGGCCGCCCTCCCCTCGCCGGGCCCGGTGAGCCGCGCGGAGCTGATCTCGCCGTTCACTTCGACTTCGAGGTGAGCGACAATCTCGCGGGCCCGCTGGCCGACATCTGACTTCGCGGCCGCGTTCGCGGCAATCTGCGTGCGGATGAGAGCGCCCGCCTCTTCGGCGATTCCGGCGTGGTCCTGTTCGGAGATACGCCCCTCGTACCAGCCCGCCTCCGGGGAGCAATCTCCGAACGCCCGGCCCGTCTTTCGAACCACGCTCCCGTCGGAGCGCACCTCGAGGCGCTCGGAGTCCACGACGTACTGCGAATCGATGCCGGAACGGCTGTAGGTCACAGTCGGCCCCGCCGGGGGCGGGCCGCCCCAGGCAAGTCCCTGGAAAAGGAAAAGCGGAAGGAGCGAAATCACCGTGGCCTCACGGCTTCGCAGCTCGCGGGCGCGAGGATCTGCTCGAAGTGCCGGGGATAGAAGCGGGCTGTCCGCTCGTGGTTATTGTTCATCACGGAGTCGTGCTCGCCGAGCCTCGCGAAGAGGTACGTCGGATCCTGGTACTCGTCGTTGAGCCCCAACATGTGACCGAACTCGTGCCGAATCGTACCGTCACTGGTATTCGGCGTCAGGTTTCCCGAGTCTTCCCGATTTGCCGTCCACGGCGTCGAGACCGGATACGCTCCGTCGCAATGGGCTTCGCAGCCCGGGGCGCCGGCGACCCTGTAGTTCGCGGGAACGGCCTCGCAGCCTCGCCGGCACTCGCGGACCGCATACCCCCTCACTTCACTGCAGACCGAGGAGCCGATCTCGGCCCTCCAGCAGCGGTGCAGGCTCACCCGCGGCCGGAGCGTGCGGACTCCCGGACCGCCCATCGGCATATTGGGAATCTCGGCGGTCGCGATCTTGAAACGCATCGCGGGCAGGGCCGGATTTTCGACGCGGGCCTGGGCCGCCTGCGCGTCGTAATAGGTCCTCGCCTGCGTTCGCCAGTGGTCCAGCGTCTGGGTCTTCTCGGTGTCTGGAATCCCGGCGTCGGCTTGCACATAGACGGTGAGCTCGACCTCGGTCGTGCCGTCGGGAAGCCTCCGAATCTTGTAGCGGTTATCGCTCTCGTAGGGATAGTCTGGGCTGGAGCGATCCACCTGGACATCCCGCGCCGGATAGGGCCCCCCTGAGGCCCCCACGCACTCGCGGGGCGGGTCGGCCCGGACCTTCAAGTTGAAACGGCACAGGACATACTTCGTCGCGGCCCGGAGCGAAGGAGGCATGTCGAGCAGAGCCTGACGCAGGACATTGGGATGGTGCCGCGCCGCCATGAATAGCGCGTGGGTGGTTCCTCGAGGGCCTGTATCGCAGATTTCCCCGAGCTCACGCCGGGCGTCCGCGATCTGGCGCTCCCGGATCGCGCGAGTCGACTCCTGGAGCTGCCTCCAAGCCCACTGGAGATCGACGGCCCGTCGGTCCGTGCCTCCCCGGTCGCGGCCCGCGGCATCGAGCCGCTCCTCGAAGCGCCCCACCGCCTACTACGCGATTACTACGCGATCACGTTAGCGATCAGGCACACTGGCCCGCATTGAAAACGCCGCCGGACACTCTGCTTCGGTCAGGCCCTGGCCGCCTGCTCGAGAAACTCGTTCAGGGAAATCTTGTAGGCGCTGCAGATACGGACCGACTCCTGGCGCGTGACTCCGCGCTCGGACAGGCCCATCTCCAGGGCTTTCAGCCGCTCCGTCGGAATACTGCAACCCAAGGCGGCCTTCTCGAGGTTGAGCCCGGCTCGCACTCTCTGACTTCTAAGCCACTCGCCGAAGCGAATGTCCGCCTGGTAGTCGTCGCGCTCTTCAGCCAATGCCACTAGTCCTCAAGGGCGATCGGCTGAGGCCCGGCGACAATGCCGATTAGATCCGGGTCGACGCCGATCTCCAGGCTCTCAATTCTGAGCTTCTTCATCTCCTTGCGGACAACTCGGTCCTCTTTCTTTTCCTGTTGACGCTCCTGGCGCGACCTTTCGCGATTTCTCTTCGCCTGAGTGGCGCGACTGGGCTTGGACATCGTCGTTACCTCCCTGCGCGGCGCTCAGGCCGCTCCTGGGTCGACGCATCACAGGGCTTGCAAAGAAAGACCTGCATGCTCTTCCAATTGAGCCAGTTGCCTTCCTTGGCCGAAACAGTCTGGCGGCACTGAAAGCACTTCAGCTGCCCCTTCGGTGATCTCGCCGGACCTGCGTGTGATGGTGAGCTCGGGTGATGTGCCAATCTGGCAACCTAGCTCTTTACCGACGACCCCGTCCGCCGCCCCCGCCGAAGCCACCGCGATCGCGGTCACGTCCGCCGCCCCCGCCGAAGCCGCCGCCCCCGCCGCCGCCGCCGCCGAAGCCACCGCGACTCTCGCGAGGCGCCCTCGGCGTGGCCGCGTTGGCCGTCCTCGGGCGCCCTTCACAGTCGGTGCCATTGAACTTGCTGATCGCCGCGGCCGCCTCGGCGTCTGAGGACATCTCAACGAATCCGAAGCCCTTGCTACGACCCGTGTCACGATCCGTGATGATCTTCACGGACTCAACAGTTCCACATTGCGCGAAGGTGCTCGTAAGAAGTTCCTCGGTGGCCGAGAACGGAAGATTGCCGACATAAAGTTTCTTTCCCACAAAAACCTCCTAAAGGCTGGGAGCCGCTAAAGAGGAAGTGGGCCCTATGCCCGCAGACTCGATAGAAGCGAAATGATGGCTGCACCCTAGCATGGACAATCGAGAGCGGGCAAAGATCAATTACATCAGCCGAGAGTAACCACTAAAATAATACTGTGCGTCATGCGGTGCGCTTTCTCAGTAGGGCCGCACGACCCAGTCGATAAGCGTCTTCGGCGCGAGCGGACGGAGCGTCTCCGCCAGGCGCCGCGCTCTCAGGTAGCGGTGAAAACCGCAGATGCGCACGAGGTCTGGCTTCCCTTCCATTTCCCGGCGAAGATCCGCGACCCGCAAGGTCAGCTCCGAACTTCGGTTGGGATAGGTCGAGTACATCGAAGCGCCCTGGCAGATGCGCCACGAGTCTCTCGTCCAGTCGTAGCCGGCCGAGACGGCGAGCGCGCAGAGCTCCCCGAGCTGCTCGCCGTAGGGGCGGTTCGGGCCCGTGGTCGGCTCGCCCGAGTCGAGCGCCTGCCGCTCGAGATGGGCCAGGCTCTTGCCGATGGAGTGGCGGAAGAACTCCCGGAAACGCACGACGTTCGTCCGCGCGAGTCCGCGCGATTTGTTGAGGTCGTCCTTCACGAGGTCGATGTCGACGACGCCGGAGGCGAGCAGCCGCGCGCGGATGTCGCCGCCCGCCGAGCGGAGAATGTCAGAGACGTCCTGGGGCAGCTCGCCCGAGCGAAGCCGGTCCTGAAGATCCCACTTCACGAAATCCGAGATGAGCTGGTTGATGATCTGGGTGCCCACGCCGAGCTGGAACCGCGTGAAGATCTCCTGGACCTTCACGAGCGGCGTGAGCGCGGGATCGTCGAGCTTTTCCATCGCACTGGCCACGAGCGTGATCGTGTCGTCGAGCAGCCGGAGGCGCTCGGGATGCGCCGGCCTCAATCGCAGGTCGCTCAGAAACGCGAGCATGAGGTTTGCGACCTCGCGCGGCGAGACGCTCTCTGGCGACGGCTTCTCATAGGCCGCGGCGATCGCGGCCTTGGGATTGACCGTGATCGTCTGCACGAACTCGAGGTCCACGCGCGACTTCACCCGGCTCGCGATCAGCTCCCAGTTCGTGAAGAGTCCGTCCATCGAGGCCAGAGCCAGGAGGTGTGTCTGGATGTAAACGCCCAGGCTATCGTTCGAGTCGTGAGCCGGACAGGTCGCGTCCGGACCCTTGACGATCCAGCAGGCGTACTCGAACGGGTCCGAGGAGTACTCGGTGAACGGCGTTCTCGAGCTCCCTCCCGAACCATCGGTTCTTCCGGACATCCCCCAGCCGAAGTCCCGGATAAATCCGAAGAGCAGGCGTTCCTGCGCCGCTGGGCTGCCGGCGGAGCCTTGGTACAGCTGGCGAGTCTTGTTGAGCCAGCCGATGGCCGAGCGACCGATGCTTTCAAACTCGCGGAGCTTCTGCCAAACTTGGTTCTGCCTCTCGGCGTCGATCGGGTCGTTGGGCTCGACACCGTTCTTGATACTGCGCAGCCACTGACTCAGGACGGGCATCCGCCGGCCGACGAGATCGAGGCCCCT
>CAYJTX010000303.1:0-4844 GCA_964372615.1 uncultured Bacteriovoracaceae bacterium
AATATAACACACTCTTACCCTCCACGACGCCCTCCCGACCTGCGCGAAAAAAAAGCGACTGAGGGCCGCCGAAAGCGCGCCCAGGCCTAGATTCGTGGCCGCCCGGCGAAGTCGAGACAAGCGAACCGCGCGAAGCGGTTTGAGAGTCTCCAGCGTCGCCAGAGCTGCCAGAGCCCCGAACAACGCGGCCGGCCGGACCCACTCCCCTGAAACCTCCATCGCGGCCAGTTTACACGTGAATCCGGCGCCGCGATGCACTATTCTCGCCAGCCATGGTCACGGCAGTCATCGGCGGAACGGGACTCTACTCGATCGAGGGACTCGAGATCACGGATCGGAAACAGGTGGCCACGCCGTTCGGGCCCCCGTCGGCGCCGATCACGCTCGGGCGGATCGCGGGCCGGGAGGTCGCATTCCTGCCCCGGCACGGCGAGCACCACCAGTTCCTTCCTTCCGAAATCAATTTTCGCGCGAACATCTGGGCCCTGAAATCCGTGGGGGCCCGCGAGGTCGTGGCGGTGAGCGCGGTGGGCAGCCTTCGGCGCGAGATCGCGCCGGGCGACCTGGCGCTCCCCACCCAGTACCTGGATTGGACGCGCGGGCGGCGCGCGTCGACCTTCTTCGGCGAGGGGCTCTCGGCGCACATCTCGACCGCCGAACCTACCTGCGGGAGGCTGGGCGCGCGCCTGCTGTCCGCGGCAGGCAAGCGGGGCGAGAAGCTGCACCCCTCGGCGACGTACGCCTGCGTCGAAGGGCCCCGGCTCGGCACGCGAGCCGAGAGCCACTTCCTCCGGGGCGCAGGCTGCGACCTCGTCGGGATGACCAACGTGCCCGAGGCGTTCCTCGCGCGCGAGGCGCAGCTCTGTTACGCCGTCATCGCCGTCGCTACCGACTACGACTGCTGGCTCGACGACCCCGCCCAGCACGTCACCCTCGAGCAGGTGATGGCGACCTACCGGCGCAGCCTGGGAAGGGTCAAGGAGCTGATCGTGGAAGCACTGAAGGCCGCCCCTGAATCGGACGGAAAGGAGCCCGCCTGCGGCTGTCGCCGTGCGATCGAGAACGCGTTTCTCTCCGATCTCACGCGGCTGCCCAAGGACAAGAAGGAGCTCGTGGAGTTTCTTCGCTCATGATCGTCGGCTCGCTCTCGATCGTCGTCCCCGTGGGGCCCGCCGAGGACCGCTGGCGCGACCTGGTCCGGGAGCTGGCCGGTTTCGTTCGCCCGCGCGACGAGATCGTCCTTTCCGCAACCACGATCGAGCCGCCTGGCCTTCCCAGAAACGCCCGCTGGCTGCAGGGACCACCCGGCCGCCCCCTGCAGCTCAACTCCGGCGCGCGCGCGGCGCGAGGAGATATCCTCTGGTTTCTGCATGCCGACTGCAGGCCGGGTCCAGAACACTTGCGCGAGCTTCTGCTGGCACTCGCGGCCAGACCCGACGCCCTTCACTACTTCGACGTCAGTTACCTTCCGGAAGGCTCTGCTTGGCTGCGGTCGCTGCTCCGGGCGAACGAAGCGGGCTCCCGCTTCCGTTCTCGAAAACTCGGGCTTCCTTTCGGTGACCAGGGGCTCTGTCTTCCGCGTGCCGCGTTCTGGGCGCTTGGGGGCTTTCCGGGTTCGGCCCGGTTCGGCGAGGATCATTGCTTTGTCTGGAGGGCGCGCCGCGCGGGAATGCGCGCAAGCCCCGTTGGGATCCCTCTGCTCACGAGCCCCCGGAAGTTCGTCGAAAACGGCTGGCTCAAGACCACGCTCGTGCACCAGGCGCTCACCTGGGCACAGGCCGTGCCCGAAGCGGTGCGAGCGATCCGGCCGTGATCCCGGTCGCGATCTTCGTCAAGACGCCGGGGGCGTCTCCGGTCAAGACCCGCCTGGCGGCTGCGATCGGCAACGAGCAGGCGGAGGAATTCCATCGCCTGTCGGCGCGCGCGACGGCCGAAGTCGTGGCTGAGGCGGGTCGCAGAAGCGGCGGCGCGATCGCAGCCGTTTGGGCCGTGGCCGAGCCGGAGCAGCTCGAACACGCGCTCTGGTCCTCCAGGCCCCGCATCAGGCAGGGGCCCGGTGGGCTCGGCGATCGACTGGCCCGCGTCTACTCCCAGCTGCTGCGTGAGAGCGGCTCGGCCTTTCTGGTAGGAGCCGATTCTCCGCAGCTGCATCCCGGGATCCTTCTCGAAGCCGTGCAAGCGCTGAAGACTTCACCCTTCGTAACGGGCCCGGCGACCGACGGAGGCTTCTATCTCTTCGGGGGACGCCTGCCCGTGGAGCACGAGATATGGACCTCGGTACCCTACGGGGCACAGGACACGCTGGCGGCGCTCGAGGTCCAGGTGACGCGCGTCGGGCGCTGCGCGCGCCTTCCCGAGCTGCGAGACGTCGACCATGGGAAGGATCTCGACGGCCTCCGGCGGGACCTGCTCCTGACCCCGAGGGGCAAGCTGCTCGAGGACCAGCGTGCCCTGCTCCGTTGGCTCGACCGGATCAAGTGACTCACCCACCCCGCCACCCAAGATCGAACCCTGTGCTATCCTGGCGTCGGGCATGCTCCACTCGCTGACGGCGCTGATCGCGGTCTCTGTAACGACGGCCTGGGCCGAGGGCCCGGACAAGATCGTCGAGTTCGGCAAAGCTCAATCGGCCGAAACACGAAAGCCGGAGCAGCCTGCGAACGTTCTGTTCCGGCTCCCGAAAAAAGCGCCCTTATGGAGGACTGGAGGCGCGCAACCTACCGCTTGCGAGAACGCGGCGGGCAAGAAGGGCTACAATCCGCGCCCGATCGAGCAGCCGGTCGCGTGCCACCGAACGCCGGAGGGACCTCACTCCGACTCCTGTGAGGTTCTGAGCGGGCCTCTCGCCCCGAGACGCACGACGCGCTTCCGGGCAAACGCGGAGTGCGTCGAATACATGGATTCGCAGCTGTCGGGAAAGGACCTGAGGGCGTATCGCCTGGACGGGGCCAGGCTCGAGGGAGCAAACCTTTCCGGGGCCCTTCTTCAGGCGGCGACCCTCGAGCGCGCCGAGCTCAGTGCCGCGAATTTCTCGACCGCGGACTTCACCCCGACCGACGATCGCGCCCTGGGACTTCCATCCACCGAGTCCTCTCCGACGGGGAACGCCACCGGCCGGATGCGGCCCGCCTCGCTCGACGGGTCGGACGCGACCCGGGCGAACTTCACCAGCGCGAAGCTCCGCGGGGCGTGGCTATCGCTGGCGAACTTCAGCTGCGCCAGCTTCGAGGGCGCCGACCTCTCCGGGGCCGTCGCCATCGGGAGCATCTTTCAGGGCGCCTTTCTGGTGAAGGCTAACCTCCGGGACCTGCGGCTCGGCAACTCGACCTTCGTCGGCGCGAACCTCTCGGGCGCCGATCTCACCGGCCTGACCGCCTTTCCCGCCGGCTGGACAAAGGACCTCGCGAAGGTGTTCCGCGGCGCGATCATCGACTCTAAGACGCTCCTTCCCTGGAGCCACGAGCAGGCGGTCGCCGCGGGAATGATCGACGCGAAAGACGTGAAACCGCTGCCCGGGCTTCCCGGCACCTCCGTGCCCACGCCGGAAAACTGCGAAGTCAAGATCCGCTGACGGACCGGATCGTCCCGAGCGCCTCGCGGGTCGTGACCGCGGGCTGAAACCCGAACGCCGCCCGAAAGGCGGCGTCCTTCACCACGACCGAGTAGCGAAAGTAGTCCACAAGGTGTTTCGGCAGCCGAAGACCGAGGCCGTGGAGCGCCCCGACCAGCGGGTAGACGAAGAAATGGGGTATCGGGACGGCCTTGCTCCCCGCGAGCTCGATGGCGCGCGAGTAGGAGACCAGTCCCTCCCCGGCCACGTTGTAGACTCCGGATTTCTCGCTCTCGAGGCAGAGCTGCAGCGCAGTCGCGACATCCCGCTCGTGAATGAACTGCAGGAACGGGTCGTAGCCCAGGAGAGTGGGACAGTAATCGGAGCGCAGCAGGCGCGTGATGTCGTTGCGAACCCTCGCCCCCACGACATTCACGGGCCGAAGAATGAGGGTCTTCACCTCCGGAAACTGCAGGCAGAACGTCCGCGCGAAGTTGTCGAGCTCGATCGAGTCGCTCAGCTCGGGAAAGATCTGGCTCGCCCGCAGCGGCTCGTCCTCCGCGATGTGAAGGTGATTATGCTGGTGCGCCCCGTACACGTGAAAGGTGCTGAAGACGATCACGCGCCTGACCCCGAACTTGCTGGAAAGATGAAGAAGGTTGCGCGTACCGAGGACGTTGAGGTTGTACCTCACGCTCTTGCTCGCGCTCGAGGTCGCCGCCACGCGACCGAGGTGAATGAGCGCGTCGAATCGGTCTCGCCTGAAGATCTCGGTCATCTTGCGGTGGTTGTAATCCACTTGATGAAAGCGCCCTGGAAAGTTTCTTCCGTAGGGCATGGGGCGCGGATCGACGCCGACGAGCCGATGCCCCTCGGCGAGCCGATCGACCAGGATGCCCGCCAGACCACCGGCGGCTCCCGTCACGAGGATCGTCATACGAAGATCCGCCCGCCCCGGAGCCTGAGCCCCTCGTCGATCTCGCCCTTGAGCGCCGTACGCACCTGCTCCACCATCTCGGCCACCTCGGCGTCAGGCGCGTCCGGGTCCCCTACGAAGTGGAGCGGATCGCCGAAGCGGAGCGACACCCGCGTCGGCAGCGGAATCATTCCGAGGGGGCCGAGCAGCGGAAAGAACGGAGTCACGGGGATGTAGGGAACGCCGATCCGCTTGGCCAGCCACGGAAAGTTGTGAACGCCTGGATAGGTTTCCTCGGCGCCGATGACGGCTACCGGGACGATCGGAGCTTTGGTCTCGAGCGCAAGCCGGAGAAAACCACTCCCGAAACGCTGGAGC
>CAYJTX010000304.1:0-4827 GCA_964372615.1 uncultured Bacteriovoracaceae bacterium
ACAGTGCAGACTCGAGATCCCGGGCGACTCCTACGCGCCGAACAATCGAGCTGACCGCGTCTTTCGAGTATCCGATCGCTCAGATTGAGACTCGCCCGCTTACTCGGCCGCCTGCACTCTGGGACCGGCAAGTTCTGCCGAGTCGCGCGCGGATTGACCCGCTGACGCTACAACCTCAGAATGGATTGTAGGGTAGGCGCGAGCCCATGGAGGGGCCGACGATGACCGCAGACGCGGATAGACCTGTCTGGAGCGTGCTGGATAAGCTCGATGCGTTCGCGTCGGCGACGCGGGAACTTGAGAAGGCGCTCGTGCTCGAGCAGGCGCGGGGCCGAAAGTCGATTGCCGAGCTGGCCGAAGTCCGAGCAACCTACGAGCGAATCGTATCCGACGGCCAGCGGAGGACGAAGGAGCTCGAGATCCGCAATGCGAAGCTCGCGGCCGCCTCAGGTGAAGCCACTCGCCGGGAAGCGGAAGTCCGTGAAAGGGCGCGGAGGCTTTCCGTGGAGTGCCGAAGTACTCGGGAGGAGCTGACGCGCTATAAGGCCGCATGGGCCGGGGTACTTCAGCGGGAACGCGAGGCAAAGCTGATCCTTTCGGAGAGCGGGGCCAATTCTAGAAAGCACTCTGAAACCGAGGGCCGAGCCCGCGAGCTTCAGACGGCGCTCGAGGGAGAGAGAGATCGAAGGGAGCAGGCGGAGCGGCACGCCAAGAGTTATCAGGTGGAGCTGCAGAGCGCGCTCGTTCGGATTCACAGCGCTGAAGCTCGCTTTACGGAGATTTCTAAGGAGCTACTGACGCTTCAGCGAACAAAGAAATCCGCAGATCAGGAAATTGCCCGGATCGAACAGACCCTGCGGGAGCGCCTGAAGTGGGAAGGCGCGAAGGAGCGAGAGAATATCAGGGCAGAGCTCGAGAAGGACGCGGCGGTTGAGCGAGAATTGTTTCGGGAAGAGCTGCGCAAGTCGCACCAGCTAGACCTTGAGCGCCTCGTCGCCAAGCGGGACGCGGAGATGAGTCGCGTTCGCGAGGAGTTTGAGCGCAACAGTGTGGAGTCGTCGCGTCGGCTCCAGGAGGCGCAGGTCGCTCTCAGGGAATCCGAGCAGCGGCTCGCGGCTTTCGAGGAGCGGATGGGAGCCATTCGAGTGGAGACGGCGAGCCTTCGGGAGAGGCTGGTAGCCGAGGCGAGTCGGGAATCGGAGAGGGTTGCCGAGCTTGCAAGTCGCCTGACCTCGGCGGAGGAGAGAGTCGGAAAGCTCTCCGAGGAAGCGACCCACACGCAGAGGAAGATTCACGAGGACGCTAGTAGATCCTCGAGCTTGCTTCGCGACCTGGAAGAGGCGGGGCGAACCCGAGCTGAGGCTGAACGACGAGCGGAGTCATCGGCTCGCGCCCTGGAGGCGGAAAGAGCGGCACGTGCGGCCGAAGTGACAGCCGTCGAGAAGGAGCTTCGGGCGGCTCGGAACGACGGGGCGAGGGATCAATTGAGGGCCACACAGGAGCTCGAAGCCCATCGAAGGCGTGCTGTGGACCGGGGAACCGAAGTCATCAGCCGGCTGAATCGACTGAGAGCGAAGGCGCGGGCTCGGAAGGAGCGGATCCAATGGGAAGCGAGCGTGCGTGTCGATGAGGCAATGGCCAGAAGTACCGGAATGGAGGCGGCACTGGAGACTGAGGTCGAGAGGTCGAGAGGTCTGGCGCAGGCGCTTCTTCAGGAAAGGGAGCGGTTCGAGGCCGTGACCGCGCAGCTGGTCATCGAAGTGGAGCGTCTTCGGTCAGTACATCCACTTCGCGAGGTGATCCTGGCTAAGGACGCGGAGATCGCAAGCGCGAGAGCCCGTGTACTTTCATTGCCCAAGGGAAGTCCTTCTCGACAGGATGCCCACCGTGCCGCCAAGGCCCTTTTGGGCCAACGACGCCAGCTTGCAAAGCTGGAAAAAGACGCGGCCCGGCGACTCGACACCCAGTCCCGCAGGATTCGCCGGGCGGAAGAGATCAGCACGTGGTTGGCCATGCCGCCCGAGATCGAATACGATTCGATCATTCAGGCGGACAGTCCAGAGTGTTGAATCGGTTCGATAGGAAGTTCGGCAGGGATCTTCTTGAGTCCGTCCCCAGGGGGCCTGGGGTCTACAGGTTCCTGAATGGGACCGGCCGGATCATTTACATCGGGAAGGCCGTAAATCTTCGGCGCAGGCTGGGTCAGTACAGGAAGGCCCGACGCCTGAAGCGACATCGGCGAATGGCAGCGATCGTCCGGGAGGCCGTAAGCCTCAGCTTCGAGCGGTGTGAGTTGGAGCTTGATGCCCTGCTCCTGGAGGATCGCCTCATACGCGAGCATCGTCCGAAATGGAATGTCCAGGGGGCCTACTGTTTTCTCTATCCGTTCGTGGGAATTCGTCAAGACCGGGGGGCCGGTGCGCTCGAGCTGGTACTGACCTCAAGGCCGGATGGGTTTCCCGGGTTTCAGTTCTACGGCGCCTACCGGTCCCGCCAGCTAGTCGAGGAAGGGTTCGAGGCACTCACCTCCCTGGTTGGGGTGATCTGCGACCTTGAGTCTTCGCGTGGAGGGATTCATCGTTTTCGGCGGGTTCCTGCGGCCTGGGCGGCCTCCCTGGGGAGTTTTTTTCAAGGGGAGTCACAGGAGGCATTGTCAGGCCTAGTTCTGGCATTGACTGAGTGCGCTTGGGCAAGACGGCAGCCGGACAGAATTCAGGATTCGTTGAATGCTCTCAAGAGGTTTTGGAAGCACGAGGCGAAGCGACTCAGGGACGCAAGGAAGGCTCTGGGCTTAGGGGACGAAATAATTTCTCAGCAGCGTCGCGACGAACTCTTCATTCGCTACCGGCGTTACCTGGCGAATTCGGAAGCAAGAAGAAGGAACGCTCCCACGCCATAACCCGTATCGCTTTTTCTTGGTATGAGGCGATATCCAGATTTCGGCATGGGATTCGTTGAGCCAGATATTTCGGGCATGGAGAGCCCGCCGTCTGATTCGCCCGGGTCATGCAGTTTGGCGGAAAGGTAGCGAAAGGCTGAATCCGAGACGCCGGAGAGCTTGGGGTCGAGCCAGCCTCTTCTCACTCCTCGCTCGATTCCGTAGGCAAGAAGCGCGGTGCCGGAAGCCTCGGGATAGCTGAAGCCCGGCTCCGTGAGGATTGAGTCCCACGCCCCGTTGACCAGCTGGGTACGGACGGAGCCCATGGCGAGCCCCCTCAGGAGATCGAGCTGGCCAGGTCGCTCCGGATCATCCGGGCTCATGGTACTGAGCATTTCCGCGACCGCGGTGGCGACCCAACCGTTGCCCCGCAGCCAGAACGCATGCTCTTTCGGTAGACGTGTATCGCAGGACTCGATCCACGCGTGCCGGAAGAGTCCCGTGGTCGGCTCTCGCAGCTTTTCCGCGAAGATGCGAGGCTGGCTCAGGGCAAAGCGCGTGAGGTCCTCAACTCCGAGCAGTCGGCCAAGTCGCTCGGCGGCCAGGGCATACATCACCAGTGAATCGACCCAGATCGAACCTGGAAAAAATGCGGCAAGCCACGAGTGTCCCAAGTGGTCGATCGCGCCGGAGGAGTTTCGGGGCTCGCGCAACAAGTAGTCGGCGACCGCACGCAATCCTCTGGCAGCGACCCAGTCCCCCTGCGCCTCGACGAGCCAAGCGCCGCTCAGCGCCGGTGCGCAGCGATCGCTTCGATCGATGTTCGGGGCCCCCTTGCGATCCCAGTGGCCGTGATAGTCGACCAAGTATCGAAGGAAGGTCGAGTGATCTAAATCACCCGTCAGCTCTGTCCAGCGGCCCAGGGCGAAGAGAAAGACCGCCTCTTCCCAGTCCCAGGCGGCCTTCTTCGCCGGGTTGCTAAGCATATAGTTCCGCGCGAGCGCTGCGCCGGAGCGACGTGCGCTGATAGCAGCCGGAAGAGCCTCGAATCGAGCGGTCAGCCCACGGGGGCCGGACGGGCAGCTCATCTTGAAGTCGAGGTGGTGGTGACCCGGGGTAGTCACCTCGATCCAGGAAAACCAGCGGCGCTTGTACGGAAGTGGAGTCCAGCGGACTTCGATCGGCTCGTCATCGAGCCAGACCTCTGCAGGAGCGGCGCCGCCATCTGCGCATGCCAGGAGTTCAACCGCGACCCTTCCCAGTGGGACGACGGAACCGTTCCCAGGGGCGAGTACCTGAGCGGAAGCGCTGGCATCGGCTGAGAAGGTCCAGAGCGCAAGCGCGATACCGAGGAACGGCGCTCCTTTCGTCGTGAAGCGTGATCCGCATTTGATCGTGTGCACTTGCCCTCAGTTTCTCGGAGCGGGTCGGGAAGTCAACCTGTGCATGCTAGAATTGACCCATGGCGGCACTATTCGAGAGGATTGATCCGGGCGAGGGGGCTCGGGTCCCCATCAAGGCCTGGACTCGGGGAGTTCTCGTGGATGAAAAGGCGCTCGAGCAGTTGCGAAATATTGCGCGGCTCCCATTTGTTTTCAGATGGGTTGCCGCAATGCCTGACGTGCATTGGGGGATCGGAGCGACCGTCGGAAGCGTGATTCCCACAAGAGGAGCGATCGTTCCAGCGGCCGTAGGCGTGGATATTGGCTGCGGGATGATGGCAGTCAGGTCCACTTTGTTGGCTACGGATTTGCCGGATGACCTGTCTCGTGCGCGAACCGCGATAGAACGAGCGGTGCCACACGGTCGGACCCATCAGGGTGGTCGGAGCGACCGAGGCGCCTGGTCTCGGATTCCGGCCGAGGCGATCGCGGTTTGGCGATCCCTCGAGCCGAGGTATCGGAAAGTCCAGGAAAGGCATCCGCGCGTAGGCCGTGGCAACGACGTCA
>CAYJTX010000305.1:0-4823 GCA_964372615.1 uncultured Bacteriovoracaceae bacterium
CCAGCTACCCCCCGCCAAAAGCGTCCATCGCGTGAAGCACCTCGGCTGGCGTGACCGTCGCCGTGCCCCGCTTTCCGACCTCGACGCCCGCCGCGAGATTCCCGAGAATCGCGGCCTCGCCGATCGTGGCGCCCGCCGCGAGGGCGAGGGTCAGCGTCGCGATCACGGTATCGCCCGCGCCCGAGACGTCGTACACTTCGCGCGCGAAGGTCGGGATCATGAGCGCCCCGTCGCGATCGGCCGTAAAGATCGCCATGCCGTCCTTCCCTCGGGTGATGACGATGTGCCTGGCTTCGGTCGCCGCGAGTAGCAGCTCGCCCGCGTCGCGAAGCGATCGCTCATCGACGATCGCGATCCCCGAAAGCCTCTCGGCTTCCTTGGTATTGGGGGTCAAAACGAAAGCTCCCCGATAACGCTCGACCGGCGTCTTGCCGTTGGGGTCGACCGCCACGAACTTCCCGGCATTCTTCGCGAGCTTGAAGAGACCCGACGCGACCTCCCCCGAGAGCGTTCCCTTGGCGTAGTCCTCCAGGATCACCGCGTCGCCGTGGCGTAACAAAAGCCTGGCTCTCGCGAGAATCTGCCGCTCGACCTGACGGCTCACGGGGAACTGACTCTCGTAGTCCACTCGGAGGAGCTGCTGGCGCTCGCTCACGATGCGTTCCTTGAAAACCGTTCTTCGCGACGGGTCGACCACGAGGTGCCGCGACGAGATGCCGGCCGACTCGAGAAGGCCCCGAAAATCCGCCGCAGCCACGTCCTTTCCCACGATTCCGGTCAGAAGCGGAATCCCGCCGAGCGCTCGCACGTTGTCGGCGACGTTGGCGGCGAGCCCGAGCTTGCGCTTCTCCTCGTCGACCAGAACGATCGGAACCGGCGCCTCCGGCGATATCCTCTCGACCAGGCCGATCGTGTACTTGTCGACGCCGACATCCCCGGCCACGAGGATCTTCTTGTTCGCCATACTGGCGAGAAGCGACCGCAGGCGCGGGCGATCCCACCGGGTCGGATCGAGGGCGGAAACTCGTCTTCGTTCAGCCACTGCTCGCCCCCGGGCTCGCCCCTGAGCTTGTCAAGAGCCTGCGCGCCTCATCGAATGCCTGTTTGACCGTCAACCCCTTCATGCACGGATAATAGTTGCACAGGTTGCCCCGGCACCGAAAGTCCTCGCCGCAATAGACTTCGGGAACAAGGACGGAAGCCCGGCTGTCATCGGCGACATAGGGGCCCCAGCGGATCGCGCTCTGCACCCGGATCGGTGGGTAGAAAGACAGCACAGGGAGGCCCAGGGCCGTCGCGATGTGCAGGGGCCCGGTGCTCGGCGCCACGACGAGGCGCGCTCCCTCGAGCAACGCCGCGAGCCGGTCGATGGGGCCCGTCCCGGCCCCACCGTAGAACCGGACCCCCTCAAGCGCCTTCTGATCGAGCATCTCGCGAATCCGGTCGGAGACCTTTCCCTCCCCGGGCCCGCAGGTCACGAGCACCCGCGCCCCGTGTTGAACCAGCAGACGGATGAGATCCGCGTACTGAGAGTCGGGCCAGTTGAGGGCCGAGCCCCCCATCGCCGGATGCACGACGACCAGAGGGCCGTCACCCGCGAACGCCTGCTCCGAGAGCCAGCGAGCCGCGAAATCCTTCGCCTCGACCGAGATTGCCACGCGCGGGGCGATGCTTCGGGTCTGCGCGCGGACGCCCAGCCTTCGCAGAAGCGCCAGATTGTAGTCCGCCTCGTGCATCTCCACCTGGGAGCGACGCTGCCGCACTCCCCGGTTGTAGAAGAGATACGAGTGCGGCTTGCTGAGCGGTCCCACGCGGTAGCGAACTCCCGCGCAGAAGATCGCCGCCGCGACCTTCCAGTTTGACTGGAGACAGACCGCGATCCGGAAGCGCCGCTGGCGGATCGCGGATACCAGCTCGAGGAAACCTCGAAGCCCACGGTGCCGGCCTTCCGGGTCGAAGATCAGTACCTCGTCGACGAAGGGCAGCCCCCTCACCAGGGGCGCCACGGCTTCCCGAACCATCACTGTCAGGCAGGCGCCGGGATAATGCCGCTTCAGGGCTTGAAACGCGGGCGTCGACAGCACCACGTCACCGACCCGATCGACGCGAACCGCGAGGATTCGAAGGTCGCGCTTCCCCATGGCGTCACTTCACCCGCAGGCTGACGACCTTCCTGCGAACGTGGCCTTCCATCTCGCGCACGACCTCGTCCAGGGAGAAGTCGCTCGTGTCGATTTCGATCGCGTCGACCGCCTTCCGCAGCGGGGCGACCGATCGCGTGGAGTCGCCCTGATCCCGAGTCCGGATCTGCTCCTTGACTTCTTCGAAGGAGGGCGCGTCGGCGCCGGTCGCCTCGAGCTCGTCGAGTCGCCGCTTGGCGCGCTCCTCGAGGCTCGCCGTGAGGAAAAATTTCACGTCGGCGTCCGGAAAAATCACGGTTCCGATATCGCGGCCCTCCAGGATGCTCGGACCCGCGCAGCCCATGCGCCTCTGCATCCCTAGCAGGGCCGCGCGCACCGCCGGGACAGCGGAGACCTGGCTCGCCGCCATGCTGACCTCGGGAGTGCGAATCAAGGTCGTGATGTCGCGTCCGTTCGCGAACACCCGGTTCACGGGGTTCATTCCCGGTTTGCGCCGAAACTCGAGATGGGAGGAACGGGTCGTCTCCACGCAGTCCGTCTCCGAGGGAAGCTGGCCCCCGAACCTCTCCATCAGGAGAAACGCCACGGAACGATAGAGCGCGCCCGTGTCCACATGGACGAATCCAAGGAGGTCGGCAAGCCGATGGGTGGCCGAGCTCTTGCCCGTACCCGCCGGCCCGTCGATCGCGATGACCGGCCCCTGCTTCGGAATCGACAAGATGTCCTCCTGCGGCCCCATGCCCTAACGTCTCTTCCTCTTTCGCCGGACTGACGTCCGAGGAACCTGCTCACGGAGGACCCTTGCCCCCACGGCGTTCTCCGCCCGTGTGCCCATCGTGATCCGAAGGGCGCCGGTAAGGCCGTAGTTCGCGACCGGACGGAAGATCACACCTTTCCTCAGGCAGTCCACATAGACGTCCCCGCCCCTCTTTCCCAGTCCCCGGCCCACGTCCGCGAGGATGAAGTTGCCGTCGCTCTTCCAGAACGGGATTCCCATCTCCTCGAGCTCCCGCTCCCAGAACGCCTTGCCTTCGGCATTGAGCTTCCTGGATCGCGCAAGAAAGGCGGAGTCCTCAAGCGCGCCCTCCGCGGCCGCGAGCGCGACCGAGTTCAGATTGAAGGGCTGGCGAACCTTCTCCACGTTCTCGATCGCTGCCGGAGCCGCCAGCCCATAGCCCGCGCGCAAACCCGCGAGACCGTAAATTTTCGAGAAAGTTCTCAGGACGACGACGCTCGGAAACTCCCTCTGGAGCTCGAGCGGGTCCGGTATATCCGGATTGGTCACGTACTCCCAGTAAGCATAGTCGAGCGCGACCATCACCGAACCACCCCGTACTCGCGCGAGGTCGGAAAGGAACGAGTGAAGGTCGGCGCGACCGCGCGAGGTACCCGTCGGATTGTTCGGGTTCGCGAGGAAGACGATTCGGGCGCGATCATACGTGCGCGCGAGCTTGAGAATACCGTCGAGGTCGGCGCGAAGATCGTCCCCTCCCCCGGCCTCGAGTGTACTCACCCCCTGGATCTGCGCGCAGATCCGGTAGGCCAGAAACGCCGCGCGCGGGGTCACGATCTGGTCCCCCGCGACGCAAAACGTCCGGATGAGCATGTCGATGACCTCGTTCGAACCGTTGCCGACGACAAGGGAGGAAGGCGAAACCCCCAGATGGCGGGCCAGTGCCTGCTTCAGGCGATAGGCGGAGGCATCAGGATAACGATGAATGTCACGCAAGGCGCGGCCGGCAGCCGCCAGGCCCTTCGGGCTCGGACCCAAGGGGTTTTCGTTCGATGCGAGCTTGATGACTTTCCGGATTCCCAGCTCACGCTGGGTCTCCTCAATCGGCTTTCCGGGAACGTACGGCACCAGGGAGCGAATGTACCCGGGGACCTGGGGCAGCTGCGTCATAATATCCGCGCAAACTACAACACGGGCCGAACCTTGGCGCAAGCCCAGTCCAGTCCGCTCCACTCCTCGCGAAATGCCTCAAGGAGGTTCGAAACCCAGGCTTTCTCCTCAATTCCGAGCTCGGCCAGGCCGATGGCTGGAACGGGCGCTCCCTCGGGATTCACGTTCACCCCGGCATGAAGAAGAACCGAGACCGGAGAGGCCGTAACGATCGACACCGTGAGCTTCCGGCCTCTCACGAAGACGTCGTCGCCCCGCCGTACCACTCGATCGGCGATCGACGCACCGACAGTCGCCCCGATCATGGACATGAACAGGCGCTGCAGCACGACACCCTCCCTGAGGCCGATGCCGAAAAACTCGCCGATGAAGTGAACCATCCGCCGGGCCTCGAGCCGATCGCCCTGGAGGCGGTCCTCCCAGTCCACCAGCTGCTCCGTCGCGACCGAGCACGGCCCGATGAATGCGCCCACCGCGTGACCTCGAAGCCCGAGCTCCGTCAGCAGGAAGTGCGGGCGAAGCTCGGCGCCCGTGTACGAGCGCTCCCGCTCCTCGAGATGCGTCTCGAGCCGGCCTCCGAAACTCATGCTTCCTTCATCGCGCGCTCGAAGCGCCGGCAGGATTCGCAGATGCCGCACTGTGTGCCTCCGCTCTCATAGCAGCTCCAGACCCGGTCAAACGGGAACGGCTTCGCAAGATCCCTGAGCGCCCGCACGATCTCCCACTTGACCCATCGGCTGCTATAGGAGTGCACGGTGACGCCATTCGCGGTGGAGTAC
>CAYJTX010000306.1:0-4809 GCA_964372615.1 uncultured Bacteriovoracaceae bacterium
TCTCGTCGGCCGCCGCAACGCTGCTCAGACTTGCTGGAGTGCCTACACGGCTCGTGGCCGGCTTTCGAGTGACCCGAAGCCCGATCGGCGGCGTGCTCGTGATCCGCTCCGAGGACGCGCACGCCTGGGTCGAGTACTGGGCCGACGATCGCGGCTGGCAGCCGTTTGATCCGACCCCCCGGATCCTGGCGGGCGTCTCGGTCTGGGCCGCGCTTCGCGACGGCTATGACTGGATGAGCGCCCAGTGGTATCGGAAAGTCCTGACCTATGGGGAGGAGGGGGAAAGCCTCTGGATGGCCGACGAAGCCTTCGGAGCCGGCTTCGCCGGGCTCGGCGACTGGCTCAAACACTCCGGCGTGGTGTTCCCCACGTTCGGGCTCGTCGCGACGACGACGATCGCGTCGGCTCTCGCGCTTCTTCTGGGCGCGCTGGGTTTCTGGGTCGTCCGCCGGCTGAGCGCGGGAGTTCTCGGCGGCGCGGAGGGATTCGTTTCAGCCGCCCGGCGACCGCGCCTTCGTCGGCTCCTCAGGGAACGCGCCCGGATGGACCGGTGGCTCTCGCGCGGCGGAACCGTGAGCGCGGAGTGGGAAGCCCTCTACCTCGGCCTGCGCTTCGGGCCACCCGCCTCGGGCACGACCGCCGAGCGCGGCATCAGCGAGCTGCGCGGGCTGCGGCTGCGGCTGCGGCCGGCCCGAACTTGATGCTCCGGCCAGCGAGCGTCTGACGCGACGGCCACCTCGAGCGGCACGGGTGAAAACTCCACTCTCGTCGGCGACGGTTGCCCGGCGCGCAGCAGAGTGTCTTGGGTATCCACCCCGCTCACGAAACAGTGGACCGCCTCAAATCCTAGCTCGGCGATTCGTCCGTACCAGGCGCAGTAGTGCAGCTCTCCGTGCGCGCCCAGCGTGGTCTGCGCCCGGAACTGACTTCGCCACCGATCCAGAAGCGAGGACTCCTGCCGACCTTGGTCGGTATGACAGGAAAAGCTCGAGAAGTGGATTCGGAAGCTCCGTAGGTACACCTACGCGGGCCTCTCTGAACGCTTTCTTGGAGCCGAGCAGGCCCGGCTTCAGGCCCACTTCGCGAAGGGCGGGTTGCCAAGCGAAGTGAATCTCCAGGGAGCGGACCTCGCCGGGCTCAAGCTCGTATCAGGAGACTTCCGGGGCGCATCTCTCGAGTCCGCCGACCTCACCCGCGCCCAGCTGCCCGGGGCTACGTTCGACAGCCGCGCAAGCTGGGATTACGCGTCTTTCACCGGCGCGCGGCTGGAAGGAGCGAAGTTCCTGGAGCGCTCCGGCGCCTGGAGCGCGGACTTTCGGGGCACCTCCCTCAAACGCGTCTGGTTCGACGACGAGGCCGGCGGAACGTGATTCACAGGCGCTGACCTGCGCGGCGCCAACCTCGAGGGCGCCCAACTCTCGGGCCTGGATCTCTCGGAGGTGAATCTCGGCGGCGCGAATCTGCGAGGAGCGGTCTGCACGGACTCCACGCGCCTTCCGTTCCCCCGCGCTGAGGCTCATCGCCGCGGCATGCTCCTCCGGATGCCCTGAGCCTTGTCTTTTGAATTCCACAAAGCGTGGACCTCGGGGCTGACCAAGGGCCTGGTCACGGTCGAAGTCCACGTATTGTGGAATTCAGCCACGACCGCTGAGGCGATCCGCGCACAGCGCAAGGCCTGGATTGAATCCAACGTCACGACACTCCGTCGGGAGTTCGATGAGCGCGCGAGAATGATACCCCTGAGCGATAAGCAACCCATCCTGAACGATTACCAACCTGCTCCCAAGGGCCCCTGCCGGCGGTCCTTCTCGGTGAGCTTTCACTCTCTGGGCAGCCTCGCGCTCGCCTCTAAGTCGGCGCCGGACAAGAAGGCGATCGAAGACCTCCCCGCGCGGATCCAGGTGCTGTTCGCTGAACCATCGGCCGCCCCCAGCCCCTGACGCGGCACGCATCGCCCCACACTCCAGTTCCCAGGTGACACCAGCGACGTTCGGCCCCGAGGCCCGCTTTCCACCGAATTCCAAGAATCTCGGGCGTTAGGAATTCAGGCGGACTGGACTGGATTTTGCTCGGGCGCAAGGAGATCACAATTCCTCAAGGGGACATCCAATGAAGCTCATTCCAGTGATTTGTGTTCTCGCGTACGCGACGCTCGCCGCCGCCGTGACGCGCGCCGACCACACCAGCCACAACCTCTTCAAAGGCCAGTGCTGGGTCGACGACGACACCGACTTCGACTTCGGCCAGAAGGACATGGGCGAGCTCTACGGCTACAGCAGCTACGACCTGCGCTCTGAGTGCGACTGGATCGCGCAGCGCCTCTACGAGGGCCGCGGCAGCTCAGGCGTGAAGGACATCGTACCGGTCGTGGTCAATGGCGGGCTCGAGGGCGAGTGCTGGATCGACGACGATCGCGATTTTGACTGGGGCCAGCGCCACGTCGGCAAAGTCTACGGCCAGGTGACGCGCCAGATGCGCGAGGAGTGCGACTTTTCCGCTCGCGAGCGCTACGGCGACCAGGGCTCGAGCGGCGTCCGCGACATTCGGGTAACCGAGGGGGTCGGCGCGTTTTTCAAGGGCGAGTGCTGGGTCGACGACGACCGCGATTTCGACTGGGGCCAGAAGCACCTGGGCACGGTGATGGGTTTCAGCAGCGGCGAGCTCAAGCTCGAGTGCGCCGACGTGGCCCGAGCCATGTACGGCGCCGACGGCTCCTCCGGAGTCCAGAACCTCGTACCGACTGACTACCCCGTCAACGGCCTCAAGGCGCAGTGCTGGATCGACGATGACCGGGATTTCGACTACGGCCAGTCTTTCGGCGGAGAGGTCTATGGGCGCGCCACGCGGGAGATGCGACAGGAATGCGCGCTCATCGCCCGCAACCGATACGGCGATCAGGGCTCGAGCGGCCTCAAGGACGTCATTCCTTACTGAGCCTGTCCGACAGCTCCATCGGCGGCGGTCTCCGGCGCTTCCTCAGGAAGAACTTCGTTCTCCGCCTGCTCGGCCAGGCTCTCGCAGTAGGCCTCGCCGATCGTGGCCGGATAATAGGCCGCCCGGACCCAGAGATCGTCACCGGCGCTGAGCCGCCCACCGTTGTTCCACATCGGGCTGCAGTAGTTCATGACGGAGTTGACATCCCACTGGCCGAAGTACACGTCCGGGTCGCTGCCCTGGGGCTCGTCCGTGCAGGTATCCGGCGTATCGAGCCGGTTCTGCTCGTGGGTGAAGCCGAGCGCGTGCCCGAACTCGTGCACCGCGATCGCATAGATGCAGTACAGCCGGGTGGAGCTCGAACGCGAGCAGACCGGGCTCCACTGCGTGAAGTCGAAGTTCAGGACCATTCCGTTGGGCAACCCGCGCAGGAGCTGGCCGAGGGCCGTCACGTGCGGAGCGCCCTCCTCGTCCTTGACTCCGATTCGGATTGAGAGAAAGCGGCTCAGGTCGTCGCACTTCCCCCAGCCCGTGAACTGGATCCGAGGCTGTCCGGTTTCCTCGGCGGCCCGCCGGAACGCATCTTCCCACGTATCCGCCACCGCGCGCCGAACCTCGTCACGCTCCGCCTGATCAGACTCGAGGTAGGTGTCTTCCTCCCAGCAAACCGGGATTTCCGTCTGCCTCCAGAGAGTCAGAGCCTGGGCCGAAAGCGGCTGCTCGAGCACTCCTACTCCGTCTTCGACTTGAACTCGATGAGCACCGTTCTGCAGCTCGACGATCTCGATGCACTTGCCGAAGAGCGCGCCCGTGAGGTCGGGAATACAGGCCGTCGCGGCGAGCGCGAGCGCAAGGATACCGATCTTCAGTTCACCGACACTGAGACGTCGAATCATCCGCCGTATATGACACAATGCGTCATCACTGTAAAGAAGGACCCTCATTCGGATTCGGGGTTCATCCGGGCGCTTAACTGGGATAGAAAATCGGCTCCCCAGGAGATTCAAATGACCTACCGCAATCCCTCCGTTGAGCTCGTCCAGGCACCCAGGACCGGCCGCCACCAGCTGGTCCTCGTCACGCGCAGGGGCGAGGTGCCCGCGGCCGTCGCGAAGGCCGTGCCGTCTCACCTTTCCGAGCATCCTGCGCTGAAGGGCGAACGGGGCGCGAAGCTCGCGCTTCACGGGGCGGTTTCGACGCTCGTGCTGGGTCTCGGGCCGGCGCGGGATTTCAGCGAACAGGAGTCAGCCGAGTGGGGCGAGAGCGCGGGCCACTGGCTGGTCCAGGAAAGGCTCTCCGAAGCGCAGGTGATTCCTGCGCCGGAGGTAACCGAGGCGCAGGTCTGGGTGAACTTCGCGAAGGGCCTCTCGCTCGCGAACCTTCGCCTCGACGAGCTCAAGTCGAAGGCCGACGATCGCCGCACGGAGCTCAAGAAACTCGAGTGGGTGAACGGCGGAAAGGCCAGGCTCGACCGGGCGATGCTCGACCGCGTTGCCGCTATCGTGCGAGGGATCGCCTTCGCCCGCACGATCATCGAGCTTCCGGCCGAGAACGCCGACCCCCAGGGCGTGGTCGAGCGTTTCACTGCCGCCGCTGGCTCCTTCCCTGAAGGCAAGCAGCTCGAGCTCGAGGTCTGGGACGAGAAGCGCATCGCGAAGGAGGGAATGGGCCTCCTGGCCGCCGTTTCGCGAGGATCGCACGTGCCCCCTCGCCTGCTCGTCGTCCGGTACGGCAGGAGCATGAAGAAGAAGCCCGCGCTCCATCTCATCGGAAAGGGCGTCACCTTTGACACCGGTGGAGTGAATTTAAAGACCGGAATGCCGGGGACAGCCCTCCTTTCCATGCAGAAGGACATGGGCGGGGCCGGCGCGGTGC
>CAYJTX010000307.1:0-4781 GCA_964372615.1 uncultured Bacteriovoracaceae bacterium
AGGTGATGTCGCAGCCGTAGTTCTTCTGGCGCTGGATGTCGGAGAGCCCGTGGACGATGATTCCCGTCGAAAGGCCGAGGAAGTTGTGAATGCGGCCCATCCACTCCGCGTCGCGGCGGGCGAGGTAGTCGTTGACCGTCACGATGTGGACGCCCTTGCCCTCGAGCGCATTGAGATACGACGGCAGGGTCGCCACGAGCGTCTTGCCCTCGCCGGTGCGCATCTCGGCGATGCGCCCGCGGTGGAGCGTGATCCCCCCGACCAGCTGGACGTCGTAGTGGCGCTGGCCGATCACGCGCCAGGCGGCCTCTCGGGTCACCGCGAAGGCCTCCGGCAGCAGGCTGTCGAGCGACTCTCCGCGCGAGAGCCGGTCCCTGAACTCTCCCGTCTTGGCCTGAAGCTGCGGGTCAGTGAGAACCTGAATCTGCGGCTCGAAGGAGTTGACCCGGTCGCGGATCGGGTAGATCGACTTGAGCTCCCGGTCGTTCTGAGTTCCGAAAATCTTGCGGGCGACTTTTCCAAGAATCATAGGGAATCGGCCTCGACCTTATCAGTTCTCGAGGATGTACGACAGCGGATCGACGGGCGTGCCGTTGACTCTCACCTCGTAATGCAGGTGCGGGCCGGTCGAGCGCCCGGAGTCCCCGAGCAGGGCGATCCGGTCTCCCCGACGGATCTTCTGACCGCGTGAAACCAGCAGCTTTCGCGCGTGCCCGTACCAGGTTTCGATCCCGTAGCCGTGATCGAGAATCACCGTTTGCCCGTATCCCGGCTTGCCGTCCGAGAAGGAAACCAGCCCGTCGGCGGGCGCCCGGATCGGGGTCCCCGGGTGATTGGCGATGTCCAGGCCCTCGTGCATCTTCTCTCGCCCCCCGTACGGAGACTTCCGGATTCCGAAGCCCGAGGTGAAGTACCCGACCGCCGGCTTTCGGGTGGGGAGAGCCGCCAGAAATGCTTTCTGGTCGGCCAGGAGCTCGTACTGGTCCTGAAGGATCAGCTCGACGAGCAGGGTCTCGTCGTTCAAGTTCGCGAACTTGGCCTCGAGCTCCTCGTACTCCAGGCGAAGCCGGACGTCCTCCGGGCTCTCGGCGGCGCTCTCCGTCTGACTCGCGGTCGCAGGCGAGCCGGAGGCCGTTCCATCCGCCGAAGCGGTGACTGGGGGTCCGGCCGGAGCTCCCGTCGCGAGTCCTTCCGCGCCGATGTTCTTTTCCGCCTCCGGCAGCTTCCGGTTCAGGCTCTGGATGAGGGGCCCGCGGTCCTCGATGTTCGTGATGACCTTGAGGCGGGTCGCGAACGTCCGCACCCGCTCCATCGTGGCCTCGATCGTGGTCATCTTGTTGCGGAAAATCTGGACCTGCTGCTTGAGGCGCCGGTTCTCCATCTTCAGCTGCTTGTTTTCGCTGATCTGGTCCATGACGTACCAGTAATCCAGAAGCATGATGGTCGAGAGCACGGCCGCGAAGAAGACGCCCAGAAGCGCGCCTCGGAGGAGCCAGGCGGGAACGACCAGGCGGCGGACCTGGGAGGTCCGCTCCGGGATGACCAGGATCGTGAAGAAGCGATTGCCCTTCATCGTGTAGGAGCCCGCAGGCTGCGCCCGCTGACGCTAGTCGGTCGCGACGACTTGAACGACGATCGTCGTGACATTGTCATCACCCCCCGCGGCATTCGCGCTTTCGATGAGGCGCTGGACCGTTTTCTGGGCATCGCCTTCCTTGTAGAGGCCTTGTTCCACGAGCTCGAGCATCTTGAGGTCGTCGATCATTCCGGAAAGCCCATCGGAGCAGATCAGGAAGGTGTCTCCAGGCTGGACGGCGATCTCGTAGGTCTCGACGGAGACTTCCGGCTCGAAGCCCACGGAGCGGGTGATGACGTTCTTCATGCGGTCCGTCTTGAGCTGCTCTCGGGTAATCAGGCCCGCCCGGAGCTTCTCCTGGACGAGGGAGTGGTCACGCGACAGCTGCCAGATGCTTCCGGGCCTGAGAAAGTAGCAGCGAGAATCGCCGACGTGGCCGATGGTCATTGTCTTGCCGTTGAAAAGCATGGCGACCGTCGTTGTGCCCATGCCCTGGAGCCCAGGCTGCTTGAGGGCCCGATCGTAGATCGCCGCGTTGGCGGCCGAGATGGCTTCCTCGAGGATGGCCCGGGGATTCAGCGGCATCTTCTTCAGTCCGCTCTTGACCTTCTGAGGGATGACCTCGACGGCCATGGCGCTCGCGGTCTCACCCCCGCGGTGGCCACCCATGCCGTCCGCGACGACGAACAACCCCACCTCCGGCGCCGAAAGGCCGTTGTCCTGGTTCTGCTGGCGCTTCCGGCCAATATCCGTTGCAAAGCCGACGTTGAATTGCATCAGGGGTCAGGATCCGCTGACGGCAAGCTCGCTGACACGTACTGAGGGCGCGCCCACGCTGCCGAAAAATCGGAGATCTTCTCCAATATCGGTCATCTTCCGGAAAAGTTCCAATACATTGCCGGCGACCGCGAAGCCCCGGATCGGGCGAGCGATGCGGCCACGCTCAACGAGAAAGCCGACCGCACCGAGCGAGAAATCACCCGTCACCGCATTGGCGGTATGCAGGGCCATGAGGTCGGTGATGATGACGCCCCGCTCGAGATCCGCGACCAGCTGCTCGAAGGTTTTCCGGCCTCTTTCCAGATAAAAATTGGAAATGCCGATCGCAGGCGGGGACTTGATCGCTCTCACGGAGCTGCCCGTCGGATGCGTGCCGAACTTGCGTGCGTAGTAGGAGTCGTAGAGGGCTCCGGCGAGCACGCCGCCGTCCACGAGCAGCGTGCGTCCGGAGGGATGCCCTTCCCCGTCGAAGGGTGCCGTCGCGTAACCGTTCGGCAGGAGACCGTCGTCCGCGAGGGTGACCTTCTCCGAGAAGATGCGTTCAGCTTGTCTTCCAGCGAGCAGGCTCCTGCCCTTGGCCATCTCCTCGGCCGAAAAACTCGCTGAGAGGAACTCGAGCAGGCTCGCGACCGCGTCATTTCTGAACACTGCCGGACATCGGAGCGTCGGGGGCTGAGAGGCCCCGAGGAGCTCCGTTGCCAGGGTCGCGGCTCGTCGCGCTACGCCATTCATATCCAGCGACTCCAGCTCGGGATGAAACGAGAAGTCATGCCCCACCTGGCTTTCGCCGCCCTGCTCGGCCTTGCAGATGATCGTCGCTGAAAACTGTGTCGCACGATGCTGAATGTGCTCTCCGCTGGAGTCCACCATGTGAACCTCCGACTGGGACTCGCTGAGCGACGCTTTCCGGAATCCGGTGATTCTCGGATCCATTCCACGGCAGGCCGCCTCCAGGCGCCGTGCTTGGTCTATCTTTTCCGGCAGCGTAGTCTGAAGTCCCCGGGTGTCCCAGGCATCCACCGAGGGATAGACGGCAGAACCGAACGAATAGAGGTCCGAGAATTCGTCCTCCGGCATAACCTTGGCGATCTCCATCGCGGATTCCGCCGCCTTCTCAATTGCGTGGCGATCGAGCGACGTGGTGTAGCTGAAGCCCAGCCGCCCGTTGTGCAGAACGCGAATGGACAGGCCGACATCCTCGGCCCGCGTCAAAGATTCGACTCTCTGATCCTTGACGTCGATGGACTGAACCTCTCGACGAAGGAAATAGAGCTCGAACTTGTCGGGACCCAGATGTTCCAGGCGCTTGACCGCATTGACGAGGGCGGGATGTCCGTGGAGATAAGAGTGCATAAAGACTGGGCAACGGTACCTTTACAGCGAAAGAAGTGTAAAGGTAAAATAAGGAAGGGGGTGGAGCGGCGCACAGTGCGCTGCAGCCACCGGTGTCTCTCCCGACAGAGTCTCAGATGGGGTGAGTCGCGTGTGTCCCTATACTGTGTCCCTATACAAGGAAGGGTGAGCTCAATGGCCGACCATCGGACAGCGACGGACTGGGGACGCGTTCTCAACGACATGAGATCGGTCCAGGAGTTTCACAGCTTTCACTGGGAGGGGTCGCTCGTCGACTACCTCGACATCGTGAAGCGACACCCAGGCGTGGCGAGAAACGCCTTCCAGCGGATGTACGACATGGTTCTCGGCTGGGGGACGACCTCCTACGTCGAGTACAAGAAGAACATCGTTCACTACAAGTTTTTCGACGACCCGATCGACTCCGGCAAAGACGCGGTCTTCGGGCTCGACGTACCGCTCATGAAGCTCGTTCATTTCTTCAAGAGCGCGGCGTTCCTTTACGGAACCGAGAAGCGCGTGCTCCTGCTGCACGGCCCCGTCGGCTCGGCTAAGTCGACGATCGCGCGCCTGCTCAAGAAAGGCATCGAGCAGTACTCCCGGACTGACGAGGGGGCCCTCTACACGTTCAAGTGGATCGATCCCAAGGGTGAGTTCGGCGAGATCCTCGGACACCAGAAGGAGATGGTCTCGCCGATGCACGAGGATCCGCTCAAGCTCGTGCCCGAGGAGTTCCGAAGCAAGATTCTTGACGAGGTCAACCGCGGGAACAAGGGGACGTACAAGGTCCAGATCACCGGTGACATCGACCCGGCCTCCCGGTTCGTCTACCGCGAGTTCATGAAGAAATATAAAGGCGACTGGATGAAGGTCATGGACCATATCCGTGTCGTGCGTCTGTTGCTTTCCGAGAGGGACCGCGTAGGAGTCGGCACTTTTCAGCCGAAGGACGAGAAGAACCAGGACTCGACCGAGCTCACGGGCGACATCAATTACCGCAAGATCGCGGAGTACGGCTCCGACAGCGACCCGCGCGCCTTCAACTTCGACGGCGAGTTCAACATCGCCAACC
>CAYJTX010000308.1:0-444 GCA_964372615.1 uncultured Bacteriovoracaceae bacterium
CGAGTGAATACCGAAGTCAGAGGGCGGGGCAGCGCCTTCCCGGTCGACGCCCGGCGAGACCTGAAAAACTTTCACAGCCCCTCGCAGGTTTTCGGTAAATAGGGAAGGACGATGGCTTTTTCGAATCCACTTCAGCTCGAGGCCTGGTTTCGGGAGCTCAACGATCTCCATTTCGACGGGTTTCTCGACCCGCCTTCCCTGCGATGGAACTCCCGGCTTCGCGCGAGCGCGGGTCGCTTCACGCCCGGACGAAGGAGGCTTCTCGCTGAAGTCCCTCCGGTGATCGAGCTTGCGACCTACCTCATGTCGGAGGTCGACGGCGAGCGGCTCGTGAAGGACACCCTCGGACACGAGATGATTCACTACTGGCTCTGGGTGCGCCGGCGGCCCTACGGCCATACCGAGGAGTTCCACGCGAAGATGCGCCAGATGGGCGTCAGTCGC
>CAYJTX010000308.1:454-4779 GCA_964372615.1 uncultured Bacteriovoracaceae bacterium
GCCGAAGCTCGGGCCCCCGAAATACACTTACGAATGCCCCGCGTGTCGGGCGACCTTTCCCGCGCGGCGGCGGCTCGGCACGCTCGCATGCAGGAAGTGCTGCGATGACTTGTCAGGGGGCCGCTACGACCGGCGCTTCAGCCTGAGACTCGTCCAGCCGCAGCTAGGCAGTCAGGGCTGACACAGTGTCGGCCCGAGGGGGTTCCCCCTATAATCAGGGATGCGGGGGATGCTCTGGGGCACTTCAGGAAAATTTCCATCCTATCGGCCGTGTTCTGGGCCTTGAGCGCGGAACGATCCGCAGCCTGGGAGACCGACGCCGTATTGCCGGACTCTCGCTCCCCGAAGGGCGTGGTGCAGCCGGAGGGAGGGCGGGGCGCCGAGCCCGCGCCTCCTCAGAAGAAGAATCCGTCGCGTCCTGAAGCGGCCGATCCGGCGCTGCTTGCGAGCAACAGACCTCTGCCCAAACGGAGGGGCGCCGCGCGCGAGGGTTACCGGCTGCTCGCCGAACGGTGGATGCCAGGGCACGCGCGCGAGGTGGATCTGGACCAGGACGGGAAGACCGACGTCTGGCGCGAGTTCGCCAGGAACGGTGAGCTGCGGTCGCAGCTGATCTCGACGAGCTACGACGGAGTCGCTGACCTCGCGTACTATTACGATAACGACGCCCGCGTCGTCAGGCACGACACCGATCTCGACCGGGACGGGATTTACGATATCAGCGTGAGCTATACGCGGATCTCGGGCAGGGCGAAGCACGAGGTTACGATCTACCGCGACGTCCTCAGCCACCGCCCCATGAAGTGGGTGACGGTCGCGCGGATGCCCGAGGGCTTCTACGAAAGAACCGTCGAGCGCGACACCGACGGCGACGGCCGGCCGGATCTCAGCTCGCGCGTGCTTCTCGGGCCGGAGGCGTGGGCTCGAGGGGAGTCCAGGCCAGAACCTCCCCCGGCTCCGGTTCCGGCGGGCCGGGTTCCGATGGCCCGTCCAGACTCCGGAGTCCTGGTGGATACCGGCGAGCCCTGCCTGCCGGGCTACGGCCCGGCAGGCATACCCGAGGCTGACATGAACATGCTGCTCTACCAGCTCGGCGATCGGGTCGAGGTCAGCGGCTGCGAGAACTTCGAGATGAACGGAGACGGGGGTCCGGGCCGGGCCTGCACCGGGGGGAGGACCTGCTTCAGCGACCGGTCGATCGAGGATCAGGTGGTGGGTGCCCTCCAGGACGGGGTTCGGTGTCTTCAGAAGAGAGGCGAGCGCGGTCGAAGGCTGGGCTATCAGCTTCTCGCGCAGGTTTTTTCGTCCTCGCGGCGGCCCCTTCGGGTGAGCTGCAACCCTCCGGGCGCCGTGGTCGCCTGCCCGGGGGGGCGGGGCTCCGCGGCGGAGTACTGCGGGAGAGCGTCGCCCTTCGACGAGGCGGGCTACCCCACGATCTCGCTGGCGTCCAACTGCGGCGAACGCGACGGCGACCTGCCGGCGACGATCTTTCACGAAGCGCTCCACCTGGCCGGGGAGCCGGGCCATCAGCACGTCCACAATTACAGCGACGTCGAGGAAACCGAGATCGTCGAGCCCTGTGCCCAGTGCTGCCTGGGCACCTTCCGGCCGGGATCGTCGGCCCGCGAGGCCTACTGCGACCTCTGCACCTCCGGCTCGACGGACACCGTGGGGCACCACCTGCGAGTGGGGATACTGGCGGGGCGCACGGATCGGGACGAGATCGCCGTACTCGAGCTCGAGAAGGCGCTCGCCCAGGAGCCGAACAACCTCGAGCTGCGGCTGGAGCTTTTGCACGCGAACGTGAACATCGTGGGCGGCCTGCTCGAGGACCGACGGCGGCTGGAGGATGAGCTCCGGTATTTTTCGCTGACCGCTGACCGTCGGACGGCGGTCGAGCGGTCGGTCGCCGCTCTCAATGGCCGCATTGGAAAAATATTCTACGGAATGCTCGACGGAGTCGATGCGGTCCACCGCATGACGCTTCCGGCGGGCAACCCGCGCCGGATCACTCCTTCCGCTCGCGCGGTCACCGGAGTGGGCCTTCTTGCCGAGAATGCCCCGGGAGGGGGTCAGCAGATGAGCGCGACCGGACTGATGCTCCTCGCCGTGGTTCGGGGCCAGCTGGATCTCAACTTCTTCGGGGCCGGCTATCCTCCCGGGATCAAGGACGTGGACGCGCGGATCTCGAGCGCCGCAGCCGGTACCGAGGTCTTTGAAGCAGCCGGGCCCGGGGCGCTCGAGCGCGTGCAGATGGCGAGGTATCGAGCGGGGGTCGCGCTCTCGACCTGCGCTCGAATGAGCACGGCCACCGGGCCCACCTCGGATCCCGCGGAAGGGCGCGCCCGCCGCTGCGCCCAGTTCGCGACGCAGGCGGCGACCGACATGAGAGGGGCGGCGGCGGATCTCCGCACGGTGATTCCGTTAGTTGACGCATCCCCCAGCGAGGCTCGGCCGGTGACCGTGACAGCGACTACCGTGGACCGCATGGAGACGGTCGCGGGCTACCTCGAAGGGGGAGTGGGCTGTCTCACGGCGCGGCCGCCCGTTGCGATCCCAGGCTGCGCGGCCGCCCGGCCGGCGGCGCCTGCGGCAGCGGTTCCCGCAGTGCCTGTGGCTTCGGGTCCGGCGTGTCCGCCCCCGCCGTTCCTGCTGACGGACTAAGCTTCGACTGCGGGATTCTTGGGGGGCGCGCCCTCTTCGCGGCGCAGACCGACTTGAGAAGGACGGGCGTACTGAGCGGGCCGCTCGAACCGTTCGCCGAGCAGCAGACAGAGCGAGTAGATCCGTTCCGGGTTCGGCGTCTCGGGCATGGCGACCACGTCGCTGACGAGCCCGTCGATTCGCGAGACCACGCGATCGAGCTGATCGTTCGTCAGCTCCCGGGTCACGAGGCCCCGGTAAGCGCGGCGCGAGAGCAGGTCCTCGTGCTTGAGCCGGCGCATGATCGAGGCCGTGTTGTGCGTGAGATTCATGTTCCGCAGCGGGAAAAAATCCGGATCGTCCGGGAAGTAGAAGTTGCGCTTTGTCGCGCGGCACCTTTCCCCCGCCAGCAGCACGACGCCCAGGTCGCTCAGCTGCTCCACCATCGTCTCCATCTTGCCGAGGGGAACTCCGAGGGCCGCGCCGATCTCGGCGACCGAGATCCACTCCGGCGCGTACGAGTTGATGTAGGTGAAGATGTCCCGATACAGCGGATCGGAGCTGAAAAGCCTGAGATGAGAGCGGTTGAAGACGATGACGTCGTCGAGGTTGATCGTGGCGGCCGTGAAAACACCGATTCCGGCGACGTTGCTGCTCGTGCCCGCCGCGGCCGTTTGGGACGCGGCGGTCTTTCCGCCCTGCAGGACAGGTGACGAGCCGCCGTTCGCCCTCACCTTGTCGAGCAGCAGCTCCACTTCGCCGCGGGCTGTCGCGTCAGACATCTGGGCCCGGCACCATTCCATCAGGCCCTCGAGCATCGGGACCTCGAGAAGCTGGCAGAGATGGAGCGCCTGCTCGAGATTCGGGAGCTGGTCCCCTGCCTCGTAGCGGGAATACTGCGGATAGCTGATGCCCACGGTCGCGCGAGCACAGAACTCACGCGCGGACCGGTAATGGCCTTCACGGCGTTTCTTGAGGAATTCGCCCCAGCTTTGATATTTCCGCTTCATAGTGTGTCGCGTTATTGCACAGGTTGATAAAAAATTCTAGACAAATTATATGCGCCGCATAGATCGGCTGCTTTGGCTGTACATAGCTATTTGTGTCAGTAGGTTACCTCCACTTGATAGATTTCCCACCCAGTACGAAATTGGCAATTGACACATAGCATCAGTAGCGGTTACCACATCATGCGTCATTAGGGATGGGTCGAGTCGAGGGGAAACGGCCGCCGGATGCGGACCGCCTGACCGCCGAAACCCACGAATGGCAGCGAACTAGGGGTCGTTGGGATTGTCAGAGCCGCATATGGAAATGGTTCACTTCATTCCGCCGAGCCAGCGCCGATTGGCCCTGCTCGCAGCTCAGGCCGACTCGGCGCCGGTCTTGATCAGCGGTGCGAGCGGTACCGGCAAGGGAGCGATCTCCCGCTGGATCCATTCGCACAGCCCGCGCTCGACGAAGCCTTACGTGGTCGCGACCCAGGATCCCCACCGCGACGAAGCCCCCTCCGAAAGCCTGGCCGAGCTCCTCCAGCGCGCACAGGAAGGAACTCTCCACGTCTCGGAAATCGGTGAGTGGCCGCTCTCCGAGCAGCGGATCCTTCTCCAGTTTCTCAAGAACCGGACGATTCTGCGCGAGGGCACCCCGATGCTCCTGAATGTTCGCGTGATCGCCACGAC
>CAYJTX010000309.1:0-4770 GCA_964372615.1 uncultured Bacteriovoracaceae bacterium
TGCGGCACCTCTCCGGGTTCGTGAACTTCGTTCCGAGCGTCTACGCGAACGGCTCCGCGATCCAGCTTCTGAAGGCTCGGGGCCTCATCGAACGCGGTTAGCCCAAATCGGGGCCCCTGATGCGAGGTGAATCACTGAGTCTGGGCAACGAGGTCGGAGTACAGGCAGTTCGCCCGCCCCATGTCATTGGGGAGGAGCTCGCGCCGCTGCTGCCCACCTCCCTGATCGTCGAAGAGAATGACCGGGAACATGACGGCGTCGAAGTACTCAGCGGGCAGATCGGGGGAGCTGCAGAGAGGATAGCCGGCCTTCTGGACGGTGTTGCAGCTGTGATCCAGACCGAGCAGGTGCCCGAACTCGTGGATCATGATGGACATCAAGTCAGGGATCTTCTTTCCGTCGATGAAGAAGTCCATGTAGTTGATTTCCATCAGGGCCATGAAGAAGAGCGGAAGCGGCTTCGCCGGCAGCGGACAGAAGCTCGTAAGGGCGATCGCGTCGTGGTTCGAGTAGGGCCACCGGCCCTGCTTGTAGATCACGACATCGCCGACGAACTTCGTCCCTTGCAGCACACCCGTCGCGCAGACCTGCGCGGGCTTCGCGACCGACGAGGACTTCGGGCTCGCCTTGTCGCCGTAATCCAGCACTTTTACGCCCAGGCTCTCGGAGTAGAAGTCGTTCCAGACGTCGGCCGCGTCGGTGATTTCCGTCGTCTCCTGCGCGTCGAACTGGCCGGATACGCTGAGCGAGATCGGCACCGGGGTCGCCTTCCATCGGCCCGAAAGCGTGGCCGACTGATCCTCGGGCAAGATGCACTCCTTGACGATGTTGCTCTTGGTGCCTTCCTTCTCGCTGGCGCACCCGCCGACGAGCGAGACCGTGCCCAGGACCACAAACGTGGCAAGTGCGCCCAGGCGAGCCACGACGCTCGCATTCCAAGAAGCGAAGACTCGAGAACTAAATCCCAAGGGCAGCTATCCCCCCCCTAAGCCCATAAGAATCCGACTTAAAGAGTATACTATTAGTCTCGCGTGGGAATCAACGCCCGGGGGCCTACCCGTGTCGCCGCGGACCGGCTCGCGAAGGACACCAGGAATTCCGGCGATTTGCTCCAAGTCCGCCTTGAAGTCCGATCCCTGAGGCACTACCCCTGATAGGCACGATGCCCATGACCAAGCCAGGCGAAGCCGGGCCGAGAAATCAAGGCGAGAAGCGGCAGCTGAAGACGGTCCTCATCACGGGCGGCGGCAGCGGAATCGGCCTGGAGGCGGCCCGCCTCCTCCTGGAAACGAAACAGTACCGCCTCATTCTCCTGGGCCGGAACCGGGCCAAGCTCGACGACGCCGCGCAGTCTCTCGGCGGCGAACCGGATCTCGTGAGCGTCTCGACGTGCGACCTGCGCGACTCCGCGCAAATCCGGAAAACAGTGGAACGACTCGCGGGCACGCACAAGGGAATCTACGGGCTCGTCAACAACGCGGGTGTGTACCCCTTCGGGGGGGTCGCCACGACGACCGAGAGCGCGTGGGACGAGACGTTCGCCGTCAATCTCAAGGCCCCCTTCCTCCTGATTCAGGCGGTGGTGCCGATCATGACCAAGAATCCGGACGGCGGAAGAATCGTGAATGTCTCCTCCACGGCCGGCGTCCTCCCCAATCATTTCGCCCTCGCCTACTCCGTCTCGAAAGCCGCGATGATTCAGCTCACGCGCACTCTCGCCAAGGAGATCGGCACGGACAACATCACGGTCAACTGCGTTTGCCCCGGCATCGTGCGCACGCCCATGCATGAGGCCTACCACCAGAGCCGGCGCGACCTCGAGGACTTCTACATGAAGAGGGGTGCGACGTTTCCGCTCGGCCGGGTGGGAGAGCCGAGGGACGTGGCGGGCGCGATCAAGTTCTTCCTGAGCGAGGACGCGGCCTGGGTGACCGGCGACGTCTTCATCGTGGACGGGGGACGGCTCCTGCTCTGAGCGATCCCTCGCGGTCCGTGCGCCGGATCCGGGCCCCGAACCGCTCGAAGCGGCGAAGGACTTCGACCGATGGATGCCCATGTCGATTTCCAGCGCCTGCGCTCATCCACGCCTCCGTCGGCTTCAGGAAGTTCAGCAGCTCGGGAGCGCTCGAGGTCCTGGAACCGTGATGGCTGGCCTTGAGGATGACCTCCGGTCTTCGGCCGGAATGAAATTCCTCAACCTGCTCCCGAAGCCAGGGAAGGAGCGCCTTCTCCATCTGAGCGGTCGAGTCGCCCAGATTGACATAGGCTCGACCCTCGCCGAGGGGGATCCAGGCCGCGGTCATGATCGAGTTCGGACCGCGGCGGCGCAGGGCGATCGTCGAGGCGGCAAGGCCTCGACAGCCGCCGCGCTCAACCGATACTGCCCTGACGTGGGCTTGGAGCAGCGCCCTTCGCACGCCTCCGGAGCGAACCCCTTCCCATTCCCGCAGCGCGAGACAGACCTCCGAAACGCGAGCGAGCGCGAGCAGCTTTCCGAGAGCTCCCGAGTGATCTTCGTCCAGATGCGTGAGCAGGGCCCAGTCGAGAGCAAACACGCCCTCGCGAGCCAGCTCCCCCAGCCACCTTTCCGGACGCCAGGCACCCCAGGAGCCCACGTCGATGAGGCCTGACCGGGAAATCAGGGCCGCATCCCCCTGGCCTACATCCCATTGAATCACCTCGGGCGGAGCGCGCGGTGCCGCACCCATGGCGACCCGAAGCATGCAGGCCAGGAGCATCACGGTGAGCCGTGCTCGAATCGAAACCCTCCCGGCTACAAAGGCCGAAGCCACGGCTACCCCGAACGCGACCCAGGCCGGCTGCACGAACCAGAGCCAGGAGCCGCAGCGGAACCCATCACTGAGCCATTCGATGCCATCGGAAGCCCAGGAAATGAGCCAGAAGGTCGGCGGCTCGGCCCAGCCTCCCCAACCCGCCTCCCCGAGAACCGCGACGAGCGACCCGCAAAGGATCATCGGATAGCCGATCGTGGCGAGCGTCGGGACTGTCAGCAGACTCAAGAGGGGCGTCGAGGGGGCGACCCATCCCGTCGTCCAGGCATCCCAGAGAGCCGTTGTGAGCCAGGAGCCCACCGCCATCGCCGCGTGCTCCCTGAGCCAGGTCGGAAATCTGGAGCGGCCGAGACCGCGCACGAGATCGAGAGCCGTGACTCCACCGGCTACCGCCAGAGCATAGTGCCAGCGCCCGGGTGCCCAGCGACCGATGTCGAAATCGTCGTCCCACGCCGCGATCCAGAGCCCGCAGCAGAGGTCGAAGGCCAGCGCGAACGCAAGTGGAGAAAGGAGGGACCACCGGAAGCCCAGGGCCCGAGCAGCCCCACGGGCACCGACGACGACCCAGGGACGAAGCAGTCCCGCCCGGGCGCCGGCGAGCAGCCAGCTGAGAAGTACGAATCCCGTGGACAACCCGCGGGCGATCCAGACCCAGTCCTTTACCGATACTCCCGGAAAGACTCGGGCGCCCATCCGCCCGACCCTCGAGACCAGCGCCGCCAACGCGTAGAGATGGATTCCCGACGCGGTCGCAAGGTGGACGAAACCCTGAAGTCGCAGAAAGCCCTCCACGTCCCCAGCGGCTCGCTCGTCGAGCACGAGACGGCGGATGAGACCCCACCGGTCGACCCTCTCCTGAAGCGACGAGATCCTTTCGCGGAGGCGCTCCAGGCGGCGGATGATCGAATCCACGAAGCTGGAACTCCCGGCAGGGTAACCCGTCGCTAACCAGCGATGCTCGATGCGCCGCGCGTTCCCATCGTTCGGAAACGCGACCGAGGCCCAGCGACCGGGCCATCGACCGCAAAGAGGGGCGGAGGTCTCGAGCCATCGGATCCAGACCCCCCTGGGAACGCAGAGGGAACGATCAGAACCGAGCGGAAACTTGGCCCAGCAGCCCGGGCGGCTCGTTCGTATGGCGAGCATCCGGCTGGGACAGAACTCGTCATAAGCGAACGCACGGCGTTCGACGGCCGTCGGCCCCGGGGCGACCGCCCAGGCCGATCCGAGCACCCCAAGCGCCACTGCCATCAGGGCCGCAGTCATCGGGGCGAGTGCATGAGCAAGGCGCGTGCCCCGCCCTCCGTGTACAATGGACTTCGTGCCGATCGACCCCGACAAGCTCGAGAAATTCTTCTACCTGTCGCAGATCGCCCTGGGTGGGGCTTTCATCATCTTTTTCTGGAGACGCATGAGCAAGGAACCCGAGTCCGGCTTCCGGGTCCGCGAGGCAGACCTCCGGAAGAACGCCGCCGAGAGCGGTGAAGCGAAGGGCAAGTCCCAGGGGCCGGACCTCGCGAACGCCCGCTTCGCGAAACCCACGCATCTGGCGCTTCCAGGGATCCGCATCGACGGCCCCCCACACGAGATTCTCGGAGTTCAGCCTTCGGCCTCGGAGGCCGAAATCCAGAAGGCGTACCGAGAGCGAATGAAGCAGTATCATCCGGACAAGGTCGGTCAGCAGGACTCGCGGGAGTGGAAAGACGCGCAGAAGATCGCCGAAGCGATCAATCGGGCGAAGGACGAGATGATCTCCCGAAGACGCGGAAAATAGCGCGCTTCAAGGCCCAGGCGTTGCATCACGCCGAGTCCATGCTGCGCGTCGGCTCGCTTCTGAATCACCTTCCCCGGCCGGACGTCACCTGGATCGAGGTCGCTTCGACAGTACAGCTTCCAGGTGTGCACCTGATCGGCCTTCCCGGCCCGGAGGTCGGAGAGGCCGTCGACCGCGTTCAGGCGGCGCTGCTCAGCAGCGATC
>CAYJTX010000310.1:0-1326 GCA_964372615.1 uncultured Bacteriovoracaceae bacterium
CTCCGGAAATCCACGGAGCGAACCAGCGGAGCGCTCGAACCGTGTCTTCGCTCCAGTACGTGAACGGCGGCTCGGAGGTATGGAAAAGGCTGTGCATCTCCCAGGCCTCAGCCCAGGAGAGGCGAGCAAGCGCGGCGGCATCCGCCCCTTCGAGCGCTTCCGCGGCACTCCTCGCACGAGCGGCGGCCCGGCCCGGGCGCCCGGACCAGAGGGGCGAGCTCCGCACGCGGCGATGCGCCTCGCTGGAGCCGACGGCCTTGCGCTCCTCCGAAAACACGAGCACGAAGACCGCCAGCGGGCTCAGGGAGTACGGCAACCCCTCCGCGCGCTCCCGGTTCCACCGAACCCAGGGGCCGTCGAACGACCGGCACGAGCTTCCGGATCCGCGTCGGGAAATCTCGGTCAGGGCCGCCCTGAACTCCGGATCGCGAAGGGCCTCTCCCAGCCGGTCTCGGCGCTCAGCCAGGGCTCCGGCCAACGCCAAGGTAACCGCCGCGAAGCTCGAGGCGCTCGAGGCGATTCCCGCCGCCGCCGGAAAGCTGTTGGTTGCACGCAGCTCCAGGCGTCCACCCTCACGCGCTCCCACGCCGCGCTCGCGAAGCAGGCCCGCCAGCACCGCGCGAGCCCAGGTCACGTGCCCGAGCATGCGGTCCCGCGCGGGTTCCGGAAGATCCAGCGCCCGCGAAAGCGTCGCGGCGAGCGGTCCGTCCATCCCCCGGGTGAAGTCTCCCAGCCTTCCGTCACCGGGCGCCCCTTCAATCCAGGCGGCCTCCGCGGCGCCCACCGACCACCTCGCCTCCGCGAAGGAGCAGAGATCGCCCAGGGTCAGCGAAACACTTGGATTCTCGGGCAGGTTGGACGCTGCGTCCGCCTTCCCCATGTACTTCACGAGGGCGATGTTCGAGGGCGCTCGAGCGATTGCATGGATCACACGACACCCGCCTGACGGTCGAGGCCGTTGCAGACGAGCCGCAAGCCCCGCGCGGCGCCCAGGCGAAGCGCCTCCTCGCGCTCTCGCGCCCCGGCGGCTCGCGAGAGCACCACGAGGATCGCGTCCGAGAGCAGGGCCCCGCAGCCCTTCGCCCCGGCGACGCCCGCGAGGCTCGCGAACGCCTCTCGGTCGGCACGCGCCCGATCGTCCTCGAGCCCGAGTCGCGAAAGGGCTTCCGCGTAGGCACCGACAGAACGGCCAAAGGTATCGGCGTCACCCACATTCAACGCCGAGATCCCCTCGCCGAGGGGGCCCTCCAGCACGGCGAAATCCGCGGCCTCCCGACCCTCATCTCTGAGCGCCGCGAGATGGGAATGGGTCACGACCTTGCGTCC
>CAYJTX010000310.1:1336-4764 GCA_964372615.1 uncultured Bacteriovoracaceae bacterium
CTTGCGTCCCGCGATTCCGGCGGCTGAAAACACCAGGACTCGCGAGCCGTCAAAGGCCGGGCACGGGTCTGAGACGCGTTGCTCGGATGCCACGAAAAGCGTGCTCCCTCCTCGCCACTGCGCCACCAGGTCCGCGCCGCTCGGGCGAAAGCCGCCGCGCGGATCGGTGGACAGATCCCGATAGAGGGTCCACACGGCCTGCCAGCCGCAGTCCCAGCCCTCGCTCTCAGCGAAGGCCCGGTACGCGAGAGCGAACGCGGCAGTCGACGCCCCGAAGCCGCCCACGCCCCCGTGCGGGTCCACGAATCGCAGGCCCAGGCCCCGCGCGCCGCGACCGCGCGCCCAGCTCACCAGCCTCGCCGCGGGGCTGCCGCTGGCGAACGAATGGCCCTCGTCGCCCTCGTCCGACACGAATAGCTCGAAACGAGGAGCGATGGCCGCCACCACGGCGGGCATCCCAGCCAATACCGCGTACTCACCTAGAAGGAATACCTTACCCGGTGCCTGGAGGATCTTTGCCATCCCGCCCCCTCAGTACTGCTGCGCGCGGCTGTCCGCGCCTCGTATAGTCTCGAGGATCTGCCTGGCTCGGCTCAGGTTGATCCTTTTTTCGACGCGAAGGACCTCGGCAAGCTGCTCGCGGACCTGCGCGATTTCGTGAATTTCCGCGCCAGCCGCGATAGCCAGATTGGCCGCGTGAAGCTGCATGTGGCCTCTGACGATGCCCACCGTGGCGAGCGCCTTCAGCGCTCCCAGATTCTGCACGAGACCGACTGCGGCGCAGATCCGGGCCAGCTGGTCAGCCTGCTGGACGCCCATGATCTTGAGCGCCACTTGCGCCGTGGGGTGCAGCTTCGTGACCCCGCCGACCGTACCCACTGCCAGGGGCACCTTGATCCGACCGACCAGATCAGAGCCTTCGACACGCCAGTCGGTGACCGGCTGATAAGTGCCGCTTCTCGCGGCATACGCATGCACTCCCGCCTCGACCGCTCGCCAGTCGTTGCCGGTCGCTATGAGGATCGGATCGATGCCGTTCAGCACGCCCTTGTTGTGAGTGGCGGCACGGTAGGGATCCGCCTTGGCGAAGAGCGTGGCTTCCTCGATTCCCCGGCCGAGCTTCGACTCCACGTTTCGGATGACCACCTCGGCCACCGCGAGCTTGCCGTCCACTAAGTTGGACAAAATGCAGAGCCCGACCCGCTCGTGCGTGAGCGCCTCGACTTTTGGCTTCAGGGCCTCGCAGACCTGGTTGATGAGGTTTGCCCCCATTGCGTCGCAGGGATCGCAGAGGATGTGAAGCACGAGCATCGTACCGTCGCCGGTGGGCCGCTCGACTTCACGGATCGCGAGGTCGCGGATGCCTCCTCCCCGCACCACGAGGCCCGGAACGCACTCGTTTGCCAGACCCATCAGCAGATCCCTGTTCTCGTGGAGGGCCCGCCTCGCGTTCACGACGTCGCGCACGTTCGGAAGCTGTACCTGCACGATGATCAGGGAGCCCTTCGTGTAGGTCCGGATGCTTCCCTCGGAGCGGATCCACTTCGCGGTGGCGCTGGCCGCCGCGATGATCGATGTCTCCTCGACCGCCATCGGAATCAGGACGTCCCGCCCATCGATGTTGAAGTTCGTCGCGACACCGAGTGGCACCGGGAAATAGCCGATCACGTTCTCGATCAGGTTTTCGGCGATCTCGGCGGGGAGCGGGGTCTCGCCCGAGAGAATTTTCTGATCCTCGGTCTCGAGGCCTGCGATCTTGCCGACGCGCCGGAGCCGCTCCGCCTGCGACAGACGGTGAAAACCTTCCATCAGCTTACGCTTGGCTTCCATGCCCCTTCTCTCCCCTTCAGGCCTGAAGGCGATACGCTCCCCGTGCAGAAGAGCGCCACCTTCAGCTCGAACTCCATTCTCTCCATCCACTGGTCCAGCGCCGCCTCGCCCTTCATGGCCGCTTCCAGGGCAGGCTTGGCGAACCCCACACGCTCGGCTCCCAACGCGATGAGCTTCGCAGCGTCCAAGCCGGAGCGGACTCCGCCCGACGCCCAGACGGAAACCTCCGGAAGCACAGTCCTAGCGGCGAGCACCGAATCCACCGTCGACTCGCCCCAATCGGCAAAAGTTTCAGACGCCCCGCTCAGCACCCCTAGGTCGTCCCCATTCGCCTGACTCTTCGCCAGCAACGAGCGGGCTCCCTCGATTCGACCCCAGTGCGTTCCTCCCAACCCGCTCACGTCGAGAGCCGCGAGCCTGAATCCCCGAAGCTTCTCGACCGCTCGGGCCGAGAAGCCGCAGCCGGTTTCCTTCAGGATGACGGGAATTCCCAGCGTGGCGCAAAGCTCGCGAAGCCGTGCGAGCGATCCCCGGAATCGGGGCGTTCCCTCGGGCTGGAGGCACTCCTGAAGACTGTTGGCATGGATCACAAGCCCCTGCGCGCCGAGACCTTCGACGAGCCCGTGCAGACTGTCAAAGTTCGCGGATGGCAGCTGGGAGAGCCCGATGTTCGCGAAGCAAACGAGGCCAGGCGCATCATTTCTCAACCGCCCCCAGTCGTCGATCGGGCTTCCCCCTTCGAGCTCCCTTCTCTGAGACCCGACGCCGAGGGCCCAGCCACGGCGAGCACAGGCTCGAGCCAGGAGCCGGTTGAGCTGAATCGCCTGATCATGACCGGCCGTCATACCCGCAATGAAGTAAGGAGTCGGAAGGGTTCGCGTCAGACAGGGCGCCCCGAGCCGAACGTCAGAGATGTCGAGATCAGGCAACGCATCGTGAATCAGACGAATCCGGTCAAGACCGCTCAACCCTTCCGCCTGATGCGCCGGATCGAGAGCAAAACGCAGGTGTTCGCGTTTTCGGCTCTGGAAGCGTTGGATATCCATCGAATCTTGATTACACTACTTCGAAGCCGGAATGGAAGAGCGGCTCACCCCGAAATCCCCCGCAGTTCGATTGCGACCGCTGCTGCTGACGGTCGTTTCGATCATTGTTGTCGTACAGATCGTTGCCCTCATGCCTTCGACACTGGAGCAGGGCACGTCCCTCAGCCAGGTGGATCCGTCCACACTGATCCCGGAAACCGCCAAGACGCCCTTAGCTCATGGTATTCCTTCTGGAATTATTCCCGACTATTCGGTTGAGAAATTTACCTACAGCTCGACCGCGGGGGGGCGAAAGCAGTGGCGCCTCCAGGCCAAGATGGCGCACCTCTACCAGAAGGAGCATCTGGTCCATTCGTTTGCCGTGACCGCCTACCTCTATGATGCGGAGGAGAAGGTCACGGTCGTCACGGGGAAGGAGGCCAAGTACTTCATGGATCAGCGAGACCTTGAAGTCTTTGGGGACGTGGAGACACGTTTCCCCGATGGATTCGTGACTCATAGCCCCTACCTGCGTTATCGACCCGACGCGAGAAAGGTCGAAATTCCGCCCCC
>CAYJTX010000311.1:0-4729 GCA_964372615.1 uncultured Bacteriovoracaceae bacterium
TCCCAGCCTCCCTCGCGCCCTACGCCCGAGTCCTTCACGCCGCCGAAGGGTACTCGGAGGTCTCGCGCCATCCAGCAGTTCACCCAGACGAGGCCGGTGCGAAGCCCCGCCGAAAATCGGTGCGCCCGGTCCAGGTCGCGCGTGAACACGCTTGCCGCGAGGCCGTAGCGCGTTCCGTTCGCGAGCTCGAGCGCCTCGGTCTCCACACGCGAGCCTCCCGGCTCGGCGGAGCCGAACGGCGTCAGCGTCGCCACCGGGCCGAAGATCTCCTCCTGATTCGCCGACGCGCGCGGTCCCAATCCTTCGATGAGCGTCGGCTCGACGAACCAGCCGTCGATGCAGCGCCCACTCACCCGAGCCGCGCCGCCGCCGCAAAGAACCCGGCCACCGTCGGTTCGCGCCGCCTCGATGGCGTTCAGGACTTTTTTCCTGTGTTCGCTCGAAACGAGCGCGCCCTGCTCGGTCCCCTCCACAAGCGGGTCACCGACTCGCAACGCCCTGGCTCCGGCGACCAGTGCGTCCCGGAACCGGTCGTAGATCGAATGCTCGACCAGGATGCGCGACCCGCAGAGGCAGATCTGGCCCTGATTGCTGAAGGCCGCCCGGAGCGATTCCCTCACCGCCAGCTCGAAGTCGCAATCGGCGAAAACAACCGTCGCGTTCTTGCCTCCCATCTCGAGGGAGAGTTTCCGGAACGCGGGCGCCGCGACCCGGGCAATCGAGGCTCCGGTCGCCGTACTGCCCGTGAAGGAGATCGCGCGAATCTCCGGATGCGCGGCGAGCGCAGCTCCGGCCTCCGCACCCCGGCCTTGAATGATGTTGAGGACACCGGGAGGCAGCCCAGTCTCCCGGCAAGCGCGCCCCAGCCACGACGCCGTTACGGGCGTGAGCTCCGAGGGCTTCGCGACGACGCAGCAGCCCGCGGCGAGCGCTGGAGCCACTTTCCAGGTCAGGAGGTAAAGAGGAAGGTTCCAGGGTGAGACGCACCCCACCACCCCGAGTGGATCACGCAGCGTCAGATTGAAAGTTCGAGGATCGCTCCGATGGGATTCGCTCGCGAACTGGGTCGCCGCGTCCGCGAAGAAATCGAAATTCAGGGCTGCCCGCGGAATATCGACCTCGGCCGCTACCGCGAGCGGCTTTCCGGTATCGACGCTCTCGGCGCGCGCGAGCTCGCCGGCATTCGCCCGGATCCACTCAGCGATCGCGCGAAGGTGCCGCGCCCTTTCGCCCGGCGTGAGGGCCGCCCAAAGAGGAAAAGCGCGGCGGGCAGCCTCGACAGCGCGCGCGACGTCCTCCACCGAGGAGTCCGAGACCTTTCCGTAAGCTCGGCCCGTCGCGGGCTCGAAGATCTCGAGGGTCCGGCCACCGGCGGCGTCGCACTCCTGCCCGTCTATGAAATTTCTCGCTCGGACGCTCACGGAATCGCCCCCTGAACCAGGATCGCGCGGACGGGAGACGCATCGGCCTCGGCGAGGCGCAGCGGCAGCGAGACCAGCGTGTAGAGCCCGTCGGGAACGCCCTCCAGCACGAGTCCTTCCAGAATGGCGAGGTCATGTCGAAAGACGGCTTGATGAGATTCGAGCGCCTTGTCGTCCGCCGGATCGATCGACGGCGTATCGATCCCCACCAGCCGGACTCCCTGGGAGACCAGCTGGTCGATCAGCTCCGGGGAGAGCGAGTTGAAATCGTCGCGCCAGCGGTCCGGATCCGGATACGAATCCGTTCGCAGGACGACTCGGGGAGCCTGAATTGACGCTCCGGCAAGATGCGAAGTCCGAATGCGCGCGCCGGTTTCGGCGCGAACGCCGATGACCTGGCAGCGGCCGAGATAACGGTCGAGCGGGCGCTCGGCGATGCCTCCGCCTTCCGCATGGTAGTGACAGGGAGCGTCGGCATGCGCGCCCACATGCAAGGTGGTCTCGATCGACGAGAGAGTCAGGCCGTCGCCTTGCCGGGTGTCCTGCGAGATCCAGCGGCGGTAGACCCGGTCCCCCGGAAAAACAGCTGTCCGCTCCGATACGAGCGGGGAGACATCGTAGTACGCGATGCCGCCTTGACGGATCAGGCCCATGAGGGGATTTTGACCACATCTCCCAAGGGGAATCCACGGGATAGGAGACTCGGATGGCCCTCTCGAAGCAGCGCATCGAGGACTTTGCCTCGGACCTCGATCGCCACCTTCTGGAGGCGCGGGAGCGCGAGCGCCTCACCCTCCAGGAGCCCGACCTCTCGCTCGAGGACGCTTACCTCGTCCAGGACGCGGGGATCGGGCTGCGGCTCGCGCGCGGCGAGCGGATCGTGGGCTATAAGATGGGGCTGACCTCCGAAGCCAAGCGCCAGCAGATGGGGCTCCATTCGCCAATCTACGGCGTGCTCACGGATCGAATGAGCGTCGACGGCCGGGAGCCGCTGGCCCTGCGCGGCCTCATTCACCCCAAGATCGAGCCCGAAGTCGCTTTCTGGGTCGACCGCGAGCTCCAGGGACCCGTCACCGAGGAGCAGGCCTGGAGCGCCTGCTCGGCCGTCGGTCTCGCGCTTGAGATCCTCGATTCCCGGTTCCGGGACTTCAAGTACTTCTCCCTTCCCGACGTCGTCGCCGACAACGCCTCCTCCAGCCTCTTCCTCGCGCGGCCGACTCTCGATTTACGGACCTCTCACTCGCCCGGTCCAGAGTGTATCGCTGACGCGGAGATGCTCTTTCGGATCAACGGACAGGCTACCCCTGCGGTCCGAACGAGCGCCATTTCGGGACACCCTCTGCGCTCCCTGGTCGCGCTCTGCGCGCTCCTCAGGGAGCGCGGATTGAAGCTCCCGGCGGGCAGCGTCGTACTGGCGGGATCGGCTGCTGCGGCGGTTCCCCTCATGCCCGGGATGTCTGTTTCACTCGAGGTTCAGGACGCAGGAATCCTGGACGTCTCGATCCGTTCGGATAATTAATAAGTATATGTATTAATTTACATTTACATGCCAGCGCGGGTCTAGTTGATATTGTCGCATTGCGTCAACTCATGGTAGGGTCGCGGCGATGTCTCCCCTTCACTCCTCCCCATGGAAGCGTTCGCGCCGCGTCCGTTTCGCCGGCGCACTCCTCTGCGTCGGGTGGGGCGCGCTCCTCGCCAGCGCGCCCGCACACGCGATTCCCGAGGTCGACTACATGAACGTCTACGCGAGGACCGTGTCCCCCTTCATGCGAGACTGGTCCAAGGACGAAGAAATTCGCGCGCAGGACGGACTGCCGCTGCACTCCATCAGAACACAAGTTCCAAATGAAAAGCTGGCCGTGGTCATACTACCAGGGCGTGGCGACAGCGCCCTCAAGTACTCGGAACTGGCCTTCGATCTCGCCTCGCGCAGGGTGTCCACATTCATCCTCGACCTCAGGGGCCAAGGTCAGAGCGGGCGCGAAATCGAGAGCTCGGAAATCAGCTACGTCGGGGAGTTCGAGTCCTACATCGAAGACACCCGACGCTTTGTCGAGCTCATCCGGCCCTCGCTCCGCTCAGGCACAAAGCTTCACCTCCTGGGGATCTCGCTCGGCGGTACGATCGCGCTCAGCTACCTCAGGAAGTACCCGCACGACTTCGCCTCGGCGGTCGTCGTTTCGCCGATCCTTCGCCTGCGGACGGACCCCTCGAGCGAGGAAGTGGCGCTCTTCAAATCCTCCGCCCAGTGGTTCATCGGCAACGGCGAGGAGTACGCCTCCGATCAGGGCCCCTTCCGGCCCGACCTGACCTATCTCGAGAACACTTCCATTCGAAGCGCAGAGCGCTTCCGGATGGCGCAGACACTCATGATGAAGAAGCCGGAGCTGCGAGCCGGCGGAGCCTCGAATCGCTGGATGCGGGAGGTGCTGCTCTGGACCCGGTGGCTGCGCGCCAATCCCAAGCCTCTTGCCACGCCCGTCCTCACTCTCGTGGCGAGCCGGGACGCGGTCTCCGGAGCGCGCGAGCAGATTGAATTCTGCGCGAGCTCGCCCGGGTGCGTTCAGGTCCCCTACCCCCAAGGGTCGCACGAGCTCCTGATGGACCGGGACATCGTTCGATCCGACGCGATCTATCGTGCCGTCAGCTGGTGGAAACAGTTCTGAGCTAGAAGCCCGCGACAAGCGCGAAGGGCTGCTTCCCTCCGCGGCCATTCGGGACGTTGACCCCCGTCACGATCACCCGGTAGTCGCCGGCCTCCAAGCCATCTAGCTCCACCATCTCGACGTTGTTTGTCCGATCGCCCGGCTGAAACACCCGACCCCCGGGGCCCACGACCTTGAGGTCGAGATCGTTGACCAACGTCTTGGCTGCGGAAGCGGCGGCCGGCGCGTCGGTGTACGCAAGCGTGGCGCGCAGGCGCCCCTCGGCACCCACCCGCACCGCGATCTCCTTCGCCTGCCTGAGAGCGAGGCCCGTCTTCTCGTCCAGAAGAGCCGTGCGCTCGTCCAACGAGGTCGCTGCGTCCATGTCGACACGGCCATAGCCCTCATGCACGTTCGGACGCCGGGACCTCAGCTCCTGCTGAGCCCCGAGCCCATACTGACCTGGGAAGAGATCCCGCGCGGTGTGAATGAGCACGGCCTTGACGAGAGCGCCCGACGGTTGCATCTGAGCTCGCTCCTTGACGAGGTGCTCGCGCACCACCGCCGCGGCACCCGCCGTGAGCGGCGTGGCCATCGAGGTCCCGCCCGCGTAGAGGTAGTCGGCGTTGTAGGCTCCCCAGAGCAGGCCTGCCTTCTCGT
>CAYJTX010000312.1:0-4654 GCA_964372615.1 uncultured Bacteriovoracaceae bacterium
CGTTCACGACGCTCACGGGCACGGAGGGGCTCCCGGGCTCGGGGTCCTTCTGGATTAGTGCCTGCCCCGACACGAGTCTGAGCTGCGGACGGGTTTTTTCCCGTCGCGGCTCATGGACTTCGAGTGATTCGAGCAGTCGCGCAGCGCCCATTTTTCCGAGATACCCCTGATGCGAGTTTACGCCGTGGATTTCTACTAAGCAGCCTTTTTCAAGACATGTTTAGCGAGAATCTCGTTAATCAGGCTTTGGTAGCCTGTGCCCTTCTTCTTCGCCTCTCGCCGGAGCTTGGAGAGCACCGCCGGGTCGATTCGCACCGCGATCAGCTTCCTCGGGGCGTTTCCGAGGAGAGGTCTTCCGAGCTTCTTCATCGAGGCCAGCTGCTCGTCCGAGAGCGCGGGAATGTCCGAGAAGTCGATCTCACGATCGGGGATAGACTTTGCGTTCCTTTTGGCTCGCGTGCCGCGAGCTGATGATTCGAAAGATTTCCTGGCCATCTCGGCTCCTCCTGATCGTAAAAATAAAGGTCAAGATCCGTCCGCGCTCTGACTTGGCGATCCCTACGTACCGATCCTCGCCCCGGCTCCGGGAGTGCGAGAGGTCGTGACCCATCACGATGCCTGGGTCCGTAAAGCAGCTCATGGTCTCCTCGAATGAGACGCCATGCTTTTCGAGATTCCTGGCCGCTTTGCGGTCGTCCCAGTCAAACACGCGAGTTAAGTATATACATAAGTAGGGGTTCTGCCAAGCGGTCATTCCCCGGGCAGGGACTCACCCGGTCGCCTCGTCGTCGTCTTCTACGAGGGTGAGCTTGGGCTTGTCCTTGGGTCTGGCGATCTCGGACGGGTGCTTGGCCTCGTGAATTTCCTTCAGCTTCCGGATCGTGACCGTCGCATAGACCTGGGTCGAGACGATCTGTCGGTGACCCAGCATCTGCTGGAGCGCCCGGATATCGGTCCCGTTCTCCAGCATGTGGGTCGCCATCGCGTGGCGGAACAGGTGGCAGGAGCCTTTCTTCTCGATGCCGGCGGCATCGAGTGCCTTCTTCACTACCACGCTCATGTACTTCGCCCGGATGGGCCCGCCGCGCGGGAGGACGAAGAGAAAACCGTGGTCGGGCTCGGCCACGAGCGCGGGCCGGCCGTCGACCTGGTAGCGCTCGATCCATTCGACGGCGGTCCTGCCGATCGGCACCACGCGGTCGTACTTGCCCTTGCCCTGGCGCACGATGAGCGTGCCGCGCCTGGGGTCTACGTCGGTGACGAGCAAGTGGCAAAGTTCGGATCTTCGGATGCCGGTCGAGTAGAGCGTTTCGAGCATGGCGCGGTCCCGGAGACCTGCTGCCGTCTCCACGTCGGGCGTGGCGAGGATCTTCTTCACCTCGTCGGGCGTGAGGCCCTGGTACGGGAGCTTGTGCTCCGCTCTCGGAGCCTCAAGCTCGGAGGCGGGGTTGGTCTTGATGTGGCCGCGCTTTCTCATCCAGGTGAAGAATCCCCGGAGCATCACAGCCGCGTGCCGCTGCACATCGACGGAGGTGGCGCGGTTGGTCTCGGGATCTCGGTAGTGATAGAGATGCTTCTGGTAACGTTCCAGCACCGCGAGCGTCACCTGTCCCGGCTGGGTGAGCGCGCGCTCGTCAGCCCAGGCGAAGAAGCGCCGGAACTCGGTCCGCCGCCCCTTGATCGTGTCGGGCGAGTAGTTCATCGAGAGCAGCCACTCCAGGAAGAGCGCCGCAAACCAGTGGAGCGAGACCTTCGGGTGCGCGTTCGCGGGTTCGGCGTCGTTGGTCGGAGCGTCCAGATGCGCGAAGGCCGCGATGGGGCGCTTCGGGCCGTTCATCTGGCGCCGCCCTTCGCGCGCCGCTTGGGTAGTACGATCCCTGTTTTCCGAGAGGCCCCGGTGACGTGATTTTCGCCTTTCTTCAAAAACTTCGGATCATCTCCGCGAGACTCTTCGGGAAGAGCCTGTTTTTCAGGGGGGCTATAGTTGTCAAAAGGGGGGCTAAAGGGGGCTATAACTTCGGTTTTGGGATGCAATAAGCTCTGCGTTAAGTGCAATAAGCGGGGCGTCACAAGCTCCAGTTTTCGCTCAGACGGCACCGGCCCGCCGGGGACAGCGGCGCCAGCTTCAACCAGCTCGTACGAGCACACGCCGCCGCGTCCGGTGCGGACGGCCGCCAGGTACTCCAGCTCCGCGAGCCGCGTGAGATGCTTTTGCACCTGGAAGTCGCTCCAGCCCGTCCACTCGCGCACGTCCTTGCGGGTGAAGCGCAGCTCGGCGCGCGGGGTGTTGCGGCGCTCGGCCTCTGTCGCGACGTTGAGCCGCACCAGCTCCAGCATTCGGCGGGTCTGCGGCGAGACGTCATCAAGGCCGCGCGAGAGGACCTCGTGCGAGATGCGGTTAGCGACCTCGATATCCCCGGGCGTGACCTCGATGTACTCAACGCACTCGCCCCGGTGCTCGACCTCCTTCACGGGCCGCTGGTACTGGTGCAGCAGCGCGATCGCGCGAATGAGCGCCAGGTACTTCAAGTGGTCGCGGCGGGCGCGCGTCCGGCTGTCCGTGAATTTCAGCTCCCGGGCGTAGGGGTTGACGACCTTGAGCGGTCGCAGGAGCCGCTGCGCATTCTGGTGCAGCCGGATCAGGCTCGCGCGGTCCTGCCTCGCCAGCAGCCCCTCGAGCGTCTGCCGGAGGCGCTGCTGCTCATGGATCGCGCGCGTTTGCGCGCGTTCCTCGCTTACGGTGAGCACCAGACAGCGGTTCATCAGCTCCTCGTCGAGATCAATCGCGGTCGTGGTCAGGAAAATCTGCACGGGGCCTTCGACGCGGTACTGGTGCGTGATGAGCTTGCCGCTCGTCGGGCACTTGCCTGTCGAGGCGATCGAGATTTCCCCCTCGGATTGAAGGAGCTTCAGTGCGTAGGAGGCGCGGCTCGCGCCGGCCTCCTCGGCTACGGCCAGAACCCGGTGCTTCAGATCGTGCTCGCCCATGTAGTAGAGCGCCTGGCCCGTCATGGCCGAGTATTTCACCACCTCCTCGGGCGGCAGCATCGCGAGCACTGCTTCCATGAGCGAGGACTTGCCGGCCGAGGATGACGACTGGATCACCACCGCGAGCGGGTCTTCAAGTTTTCGGCTCGTGGCGGCCAGGTACCCCACGAGCTTGTTCGTCTCCTCGCCAACGACGCCGCACGCAGCAAAGTCGCGCAGCACCCGGTCTAGGAGGTCGGGGGACTTTAGAAGAGCCAGGGCTTCGGCGCGCTCGCTTTCAGAGACGAAGACCTCGGCGCGCTTCTTCTCCCCGGTGAGCGTGCGGCGGATGTTCTCCTCCTGCAGCTCCTCGCACTTGAGCAGTACGCGGCCGAGATCGGTCTTTACTTGGCCCGGCTCACACTGCATCTCGGCCGCCGCAGCGGCGATGAAAGCCGCGCGGGCCTTCGCCTGGTAGAGGTCGAGCGTATCGACGTGAAAACCCTTCGGGCCCGCAGCCCGAAGATTCACCCGGAGCACGTCATAGGCCAGGTTCTTGGTGAGTCCCCGGATGCGGTACTCCCGATCGCCCTGCTGGATCAGCACGTCTTCGCCTCGCTGCTCGGCTGCGACGTTCTCTACCGCGAGCGCGGCCGGAGGCTTCGCTTCTTTTGACTCGGGCGGCGCGGCGGCTTCCGCCGGCACTTCCTTAAAGATCGGCGCCTCGGCTGGGGCGGGTTCAGCGACTACCGGAGCGGCAGCTAAAGAAGGAGCGGGCTTCGGAGCGGCAGGGTTCTTCCACATCACCTCGGCCGACTTGAGCGCCAGCCCCAGGCTGTCCTCGGCGGGCGTTACTTTAAGGCCGTAGGCGTTCGCGTCCATTCCCTTCGGGAATTTAACGCGAAGGCTCTCGATGCCGCGTGCCTTCAGGCGCTCCGAGACCTTGGCCGCGCCCTTGTCGCCGGCCTCGTCGCGATCAAACGCGATCCAGACCTTTTGAACACCCGCCGCAACCAGCGCCGCCTCGAGCTCGGCCGTGAAGCCCTCCACTCCGTAGGCCGTCGTCACGTTCCGAAAGCCCGCCACCCAAAACGTGAGCGCGTCGAGTAGCGCTTCGCACAGGATCACCTCGCGCGAGGCCAGTGCCTCGGGATTCCAGACCCCGACGTGTGGCCCCCGCAAGTAGAGATGGACCGGCGCCCCTTCCCGGGCCCGGTCCATCTTCCGTCCGTACATCTCGGTCACGCTCCCGTCCTTGCCGATCACCGGGACTACCACGCAGCCGTTCAGGCTCTCGTGGCCGCTCTCGCGGTAGATCCCGAGCCGGGTCAGACGCCCTCGGATCTCTTCACCCTCGGGCCTTCTCGCCTCGGGGAGCCGGATTCCGAGCGACCGGTTGCAAAACCCAAGTCTGAATTTCTCGATCGCGGAGGCGTCATCGAGCCCACGGGCGGCTAAATAGGAAAGGCCCTCGGGGGCCCGGATCTTCAGCGTCTCGTGATAAAACTCGGCCACCTGCCGGAGGAGCTTTCCGTCTGAGGCTTCCGCCTCGACGGGAGAAGGGAGCTTCGGCGCGTGAAAGCGCTCGCGGCTGGCCGTCACGACGGCCACGCTCCCCGAGCGAAGAATCTCGACCGCGTGCCGGAACGTCACGTGATCCCGCCGCATCACCCAGTCGATCGCCGTC
>CAYJTX010000313.1:0-4649 GCA_964372615.1 uncultured Bacteriovoracaceae bacterium
CCGCATTCTCGCCCAGAGCCTCGCCACGATGGGGAGGCCATAGGAGACGTAGAGGGCGATCGTCGCGACCGAGATCACGGCCGAGACCGCGTCGACCCAGAGCGCGAGCAGCATCGCGAGCGCGGAAAGCGCCCAGATGGCGTTGGACGGCGTCCGATGCTTCGGGCTGATTCGCGCCCAGGTCCTGGAGGCGGGCAGCCCCCCGTCGCGGGCGAACGCGTACACCATGCGGGAGGCCGACGTGAGCGACGAAAGCCCGCAGAGCCACATGGCCCCGCCGATCAGCGCGAGGACCGTGCCTCCGAGTCCCGCGCCGAGCCGGGCCTTGATGATTTCGGCGAAGGCCGCGTCCCCGTAGCCCACCGCCTGCGCGAGATCCGGAATTGAAAGCGTCACCGCCGCGAGCATCACGATACCCGCCGCGACCGAGATCACCACGGCGAGGAAGATTCCCCAGGGAGCGTTTCGACGCGGATCATGGGTCTCCTCGGTCACGTGCGCCGACGCGTCGTAGCCCGTCAACGTCCACTGGGCCAGGAGCAGGCCGATGATGAAGCTGTATCCGGGCGTGAAGCTCTCGGTGGAGCGGAAGGTCGTGAGAAAGCTCACGGGCTGCGCGAAACCCACCGCCGCGAGGGCGCCCACGAGCAGAACGACGACGCAGATGTGGTACCAGGCGGAAAAATCGTTCAGGACCGCTACCAGGTGAATGCCCATGTGGTTGATGAGCGCGTGAGACAGGAGCAAGGTCGCATAGATCGGAATCGCGAGCGCCGGCGTGTTCTCCCAGCCCCCGATGCTGATGATGAACTGGGTGAGGCCCCAGTCGATTCCCGCCAGGATCGCGAACTGCCCGACCGTGTTGAAGCAGGCCGTGAACCAGCCCAGACGCCGGCCGCCCAGGAAGCTCGACCAGTGGTAGAGAGCGCCCGCCGTCGGATAGGAGCTCGCCAGCTCCGCCATCGCGAGCGCCACGGTCGTCGTAAAGAACGCGACCAGGCACCAGCCGAGCGTCATCTGCAGCGGACCGCCGTGCTGGAGCCCGTAGCCGTAGAGCTGGGTCACGCCCGTGAGAATCGAGATAATCGAGAAGCTGATCGCGAAGTTGGAGAAGCCGCCCATGTCCCTGAGTAGCTCCTGCGCGTAGCCGAGCTTCTTGAGATCGGCTGCGTCCCTCTCGTCCAATGACTGATCGACCTTCACGGAACCCCCTCCCGAAAAAGTGCGCCCCCGCGCCTGCTTAGCTGAATGACACTACGAATCTAATGCAATGCGATATCAGTCAATCGCCGAAGTCAGGTTTCCTGTCAACAAGCTTTACAGTCGGACTCCATGGCGTGAAACTCGCGCCAATGGCCAAAACCGCTGGTTTCCGACTGCTTCAAAGAGTCCTCAACCATGCGGTTTTTCTTCGCCAAAATCCAGGGTTCTCCTCCTCCCTGGAAAGTCTGGATTCCACACTCAAGGACTCAAGCCCACGCGGGCGACGCGACTTTCTGAAAACCGGCCTCGCAATGGGAATGGTAGCCATGCCCGGCTTGGACCTGCTCAGACGGCCCCCCGGCGGAGACCCCGTCGTCATCGTGGGCGCGGGCCTCGCGGGCCTCACCGCCGCCTACCGGCTGGCTCGGGCCGGGATTCCGAGCCGGATCTTTGAGGCCTCGCAGCGGCTCGGGGGCCGGATCTTCACGAAGGACCGTTTCAACGCCGAGGGGATGTTCTGTGAGCTCGGCGGTGAGCTGATCGATTCGTCCCACCTGGAAATGCTCTCGCTGGCCGGCGAGCTGGGCGTCCCGGTCGACGACTTCCGGCCCTATGACCGCGGCGTGGAGGGGCACGGCTTCTTCTTCGCCGGGAGGCGCACCTACAACCAAGACCTGCTCGAGAGGTGTGGTCCGCTCGCCGCGCATCTCCTGCGCGACATGGACGCCGTCTTCCGGGGAGATCTGGATGAGGCGATCACCTACCGCCGCCCGAGCGAGGCGGCGCGACGCTTCGATCGGATCTCGCTCAAGGAATATCTCTTCTCGAAGACGGACGTGGATCGCTGGCTTCTCGAGGCCATTCACGTCGCCTACCTCGGCGAGTACGGGCTCGAGACCGAGGAGCAGTCGTGCCTGAACCTCTTCGCCCTGATCAATCCGGAGCCGGACGAGTTCGGGATCTTCGGCGACAGCGACGAGGCGATGCGCATCCGGGGCGGGAACAGCCGGCTCATCGATGCGCTCGAGCGCGCCGTTCGCGCCCGGGTGCCGCTGGAGCTTGGCCACCGGCTCGCCTCGATCCGCGACGCGGGATCTCGGCTCGAGCTCGAGTTCGCCACGGGTGGCGCCCCCGAAACGGTGCGCGCGGGGCAGGTCATCCTCGCGATTCCCTTTACGACTCTGAGGAAGGTGGACGGCCTGGACACGCTCGGCCTGAGCCCCGTGAAGCTCAAGGCTATCCGCGAGCTGGGCTGCGGAAGTAACGCAAAGATGATGCTGGGTTTCCGCGAACGGTACTGGCGCGCGGGCGCGGGCGGCGCCATGCCTCCCCACAGCGGCTACTGGTTCATGGATCTTTCCTCCCAGTGCTTCTGGGACACGAGCCGCGCCCAGGAGGGCGCGAGCGGGATCATCACGAATTTCCTGGGGGGCCAGGCCGGCGTGGCCGGTCCCGCCGAGGGCGTCGAGACAGTCCTCAGGGATCTCGACGCGGTCTTCCCGGGCATGCGCCCGCTCTACGACGGCAATCACGCCCTCTTGCGGTGGGCTTCGATGCCCTTCGCCTTGGGCAGCTACACCTGCCCCCGTCCCGGTCAGTACACGACGATCGTCGGAAGCGCAGAGGAGCCCGAGCTCGGCGGAAGGCTGCTCTTCTGCGGAGAGCACGCGAGCGTCGGAAACCAGGGTTACATGAACGGCGCCGTCGAGACGGCAAACGCGGTAGCGGCTCGGGTCATTCGCCGAAGGGGCCTGGGACTCTCAGCCCTCGAGCCTAGGCCGGCTTCGCGCCCAGTCGCTTGAGGGCCTGACCGGCCGCGAGCTCCGCGGATTCGTGCGCGGCCGCGAACGTCGAGAGCGAGCCGCAGTCCGTATTGGCGAAGAGAACAGGGCCCAGGGGCCGCGCCGCCCGCTCGGCGAGCCGAATCCTTCCCGGCGTCGAGATGAACATCGGATGACCGCGGCGGAAGACCCGCACCTCGGAGATCTTTCGGATCGTACCCGGAAAGTGCCTTTCAAGTCCGTCGGCCACGCCGTCAACGAGGCCGAGCACGCCCTCTTCGGTGAGCAGCTCCGCCCGCCGGCCCTCGGGGAGGGGGTGGTAGACGGTCAATGCGGTCTTGCGTGACTTCGGGCCCTTTCCCGCATGTACGACCCAGTCGGCCGGAATGAAGTCAGTGAAGGGCGCATCGAGGAACCAGTTGTCGTACGCCGGCTCGGGCCCGGGCTCGTTCAGGCACACGTTGAAAACCGGGTAAGGCGCGTAGCGCGTCGCTCGCATCTCGGCCGCCCGCGCGTTTGAGAGGCCCGCCACGACCCTCTTCGTGATGAGCTTCGGCGAGGCCATGATCACGGCGTTCGCGCGAATGGCCTTGGGAGTGCCATCGACCTCGAGGTAGCGGACCACGGCCTTCGCCTGAGCGCCCTTGCCCTCTGTCTCGACGCGGTACACGGCGCAGCCGGAGCGCATCTTCGAGCCGAGGGTCGGCCTGAGGACCTTCTCGAGCTGGACGGCTGCGCCAGCGATCCCGCCGGGGAAGGTCCAGCGCGGGTCTTCATTTCCGCCCGCCCAGGTGAGGGCCTCGGCGCCGATGTAGGCCGAGGTGTTCCTCGTGTCTCCGCCCCAGTTCGACGGTCCGAAGCGGTCAAAGAACTTCGTCACCTCCGGCGCGTAGGGCTTGAGAATTTCAGCGAAGGACAGTCCATCAAGCGCCTTCTGAGAGCCCTTCTTCTTGTACCTTCGGATCAGCTCCTCTCGCGACCGCCGAAAGTCGTCGCGAACCTTCTGGGAGAACGGCAGCCGCTTCGCGCCCTCCCCGAAAATATCCACTACCGGCTCGCCGGCGATGACGAGCGAGTCCGCGCCCTGGATCGGCATCCCCACGGCGCCGATCTCCTTGAAGAAGGCGACGAGCTCGTCTTCGCTCTCCGTGTAGAAGGCGCCGCCGGTCGACATCCGCACACCTTGCCACTCGTCCAGGATGCAGTTCCCGCCGAAGCGCGGCTCCTTCTCGAGCAGGATCACGTCGCGGCCCTTGAGGCGATAGGCCGCCGCCATTCCGCTCGGGCCCCCGCCCACCACCACGACCTCGCAGGTCTCGTTTACAGGCGGGCTCGGGAACTGATGCCCGTCTCGGATGTGGTGACAGGCGACGAAGGACTCGCTATCGAATTTTCGCGGAAATCCCTTCTTCGCGCCCGCCTCGGTGGAAGGCGCGCTCGCGCAGGCGCCGAGACCCAGGCTTTCGAGCCCTGTCACGGCCGCTCCCATGAGGATCGTCTTGATGAAGTGGCGCCGCGACCGGGACCCTGAGGAGCTCATCCGGAGAAAAATACCCCCCGGATGACCGAGCCGTCTAGTGTGGTGGTGGGTAGGTGGCGGGGGGGCAGGTGGGATTGATAAAACCGCGCGGGGGGCCACCCATCACACCCCCACCCCCACCAATG
>CAYJTX010000314.1:0-4648 GCA_964372615.1 uncultured Bacteriovoracaceae bacterium
GCCGATCGGACCTGGGTCGTCGTGAGCGATCCCGTACCGGCGGGCGCCGCGATCCTGGGCTCGGGCCTGGGGCGGGACTCTCAGCTGGGCACCCAGAGTGAGAAGGCGAAGGGGGCCGCGTCGGCTGCCTACTCGGAGCGCGCGATGGATGCCTACCGCACCTACTTCGACTTCGTTCCGAAGGGATCTTGGGTCGTGGAGTACTCGATTCGCCTCAATCAGAGCGGCGAGATGCGATTGCCTCCCACCCGGGTCGAAGCCATGTATTCGCCGGAGATGTTCGGCGAGTCGCCGAACGAAGACGTCCAGGTGAAGGACGCGGGGTCGTGAAGGCGCTTTCGCTGCTGGCGCTCCTTTCGGTCAGCGCCTCCGCAGCTCCGACCTTCGAGGCGCTTCGCGACGCCCATCGTCCGTCCGAGGCGACGCTTCTCGACCGCAGAGGCGACGTACTCCAGGAGCTTCGCGTCGACCCGCGCGGGAGGCGCCTGACCTGGGTGAAACTCTCGGAGGTTTCCCCGGCCTTTCGGCGCACCCTGCTTCGGGTCGAGGATCATCGTTTTGCCGAGCACTCCGGCGTCGACTGGCGAGCGCTCGCGGCGAGCGCGGTCCGGGGGCTCGCGGGCCGTGCCCGGGGGGCGAGCACGATCTCGATGCAGCTCGTGGCCCTGCTCGAGCCCGCGCTGCTCGCGCCGAAGGGCCGCAAGACGCTTGCTCAGAAGCTCGGGCAGATTCGGGCGGCCCTGGAGCTGGAAATGAGCTGGACCAAGGACGAGATCCTGGAGACCTATCTCAACCGGGTGCATTTCCGAGGAGAGCTCCAGGGGCTGCGCGCCGCAGCCCAGGGGCTTTTCTCCAAGGATCCGCACGGCCTTTCGGAGGCCGAGTCGCTCCTGCTCGTGACGCTGATCCAGAGCCCGAACGCCGCGCCCGCGGCCGTGGCCCGGCGGGCTTGCGGCTTGAGCGAGAGCCTGGCTCTCGGAGTCAGCTGCGCGGAGGTCTCCCGGCTGGTATCGGACCGGCTTTCGCGGCTCTACGCGATTCAGCCGCGGCTGGCCCTGGCGCCGCACGCCGCTCGCCATCTCTTGGGGGGAGGGCGCCTGGCCACCGTCCGCTCGACGTTGGATCGGCGCGTTCAGGAGTCGAGTGTCGAGGCGCTGAGAAACCAGGTGGCCGGCCTGCGGGGGCGAAATGTCCAGGACGGAGCGGTCCTCGTCCTGGATAACCGCACGGGCGACGTCCTGGCCTACGTCGGCGGCCTCGGCGAGCTCGCGAGCGCCCGATTCGTCGATGGAGTGCGGGCCCGGCGGCAGGCGGGCTCGACGCTCAAGCCATTCCTCTACGCGCTGGCTTTCGAGCGAAGGCAGCTCACCCCGGGGTCGCTCCTCGACGACTCTCCCCACGCGATTCCCGTTTTCGGGGGGCTGTACCGCCCTCGCAACTTCGACGAGGTCTTTCACGGCCCGGTCGAGGCGCACCTGGCGCTCGCGTCCTCGCTCAACGTACCGGCCGTCAAGACGCTGGAGTCGGTCGGAGTCTCTGCCTTCTTGAGTCTTCTCGGGAGACTGGGTTTCGAGGGCCTGCGGACCCAGGAATTCTACGGGCCATCGCTCGCGCTCGGTTCGGCGGACGTGACGCTCTGGGAGCTGACGAACGCGTATCGCGCGCTTGCGAACGGGGGCATCTCCTCGCAGCCTCGGCTCGGGCCGCCCGTCGGCGGGCGCAGGCGGTCCCTGTCGGCCGAGGCGAGCCACTCCGTTTCGCATATCCTCTCGCTCCGGGAGAGCCGGGCCGCGACCTTCGGACTGGAGAGCCCGCTCGGTACGCGCTCCTGGAGCGCGGCCAAGACGGGAACCAGCAAGGACATGCGCGACAACTGGTGCGTGGGTTTCTCGGATCGCTACACCGTGGGCGTCTGGGTCGGCAATTCCTCGGGAATGCCGATGTGGAACGTGAGCGGAATCGCCGGCGCCGCGCCGGTCTGGAGCGAGATCATGAACCGCCTGCACCTCGGGCGCCCCAGCCGGGAGCCCAGCCCCCCGAAGGGAATGACCCTCGCGGGCGGTCAGTGGTACCTCGCCGGAACAGCTCCAGAGCCTGCCACCGAGAACCGGATCCGCTTGGGACGAGAGCCCCGGATCACCTCTCCGGTCGATGGCACGATCGTGGCTTTCGATCCGGACATTCCCCCCGGGCGGCAGAAACTTTTTTTCGAAGCGGATTCCCGGCTACCGGGCGACCGGTGGGTGCTGGACGGTTCGGACGTCGGTGATGCCGGCACACCTTTCGGCTGGACGCCGCAGCCGGCAGGGCCTCATCGGCTCGAGCTCGTTCGGCAGGGCTCGGCGGTGCTCGACGCGGTTCGCTTCGAGGTGAGGGGAGCGGACTCGAGTCGCTCCCTCTGAGCTCCAGGAATTTGAGCAGAATGCGCTCCTGGACTCTTCGCGCAGAGCGCGCTTCGGGGCCGTAGACCTCAGAGGCGAGGCGCAGGATCGCGGCGCCAAGAATCAGTCGGGCTTTCGGGGTGGGCCGCGGTCCTCGCACTGCACACCGATCGTACAGACGGACTCCGGGATTCCAGCGCGCTTGCAGGCGGCGATCGCCGCGGCTGGAGTACCTCCAGGGTAGCCGCGGGCGCTGCAGATCCGGGGCTGGGGCTCTTCTCCCGGCGCGGCGAGAACCATGGGGCAGAGCAGGGATAGGAGCAGCAGGGATGACATCAGTACGCGCGTCATAGGTTTCTTCCGAGTGGTTACTCATTGGAGCCAGTGGGGCCCCGAATTCGGGATCTGCACTGGGGGACAGCAATTACCGAGCCGTGAAATTACCCGTCGAGCAGCGCCCAGGCGTCCCTGAGAGCTGAATCCAAAGACCGACCGATGAGGTCAGGCGCGAAGGGATACCGCCCCAGGGGTTCGGGACTTGGCAACGGCGATGGGTCGTAGTGGACTGTGGAAACCATGAAACCCCACAGCTTCGTTTGGCTCCTGGTCTGGGCGGCCTCGGAGGTATCGGCGATGGAGGTGCAAGGTCACCGGGGTGCTCGTGCGCGAGTCCCAGAAAACACAATTCCAGCGTTTCAGCATGCGCTCAAGGCGGGGGTCGACGTTCTCGAGCTCGACCTCGGGGTGAGCCGCGACGGGCACGTGGTCGTGAGCCATGACCTGGCGATCAGCCCCACTCTCTGTCTCGCGCCCGGGGGTAAGCCGATCCGGGGGGAGCCGCTCCTGCTGTCTCGCCTCTCGCTCGCGGAGATTCAGAAGTACGAGTGCGGGAGCCTGAAGCAGGAGCGATTTCCCCTGCAGACGCTCGTCGCTCGTACGACGATTCCGACGCTGGACGAGGTCTTCGCGTTCGTGAAAAAGAGCGCCATCCGTGGAGCGAAGACCGTTCGCTTCAACCTCGAGACCAAGCTCGAGCCGGGTCGGCCGAACGACACGCTCGGGCCCGACGAGTTCGCGCGCAAGGTGCTTGCGGTCGTTCGCAAGCACAAGATGGAAAGGCGGGTCGTGATCCAGTCTTTCGATTTTCGCACGCTTCGCGAGGTGAAGGGATTGGACTCGCGGCTTCCGGTGGCCGCCCTCGATGAGCGCGGCCTGGAAGATCCCGTGAAGGCGCTTCAGGCGATACCCGCCGAGATCTACTCGCCCTATTGGCAGCTCTTGGACGAAGCGAAGATGAAGAAGCTGAAGGGTGCCGGGCTTCGCGTCATCCCCTGGACCGCCAACGACAGCTCGGCGTGGGATCGCCTCCTCGCCCTGGGCGTGGACGGAATCATCACCGACGATCCCGAGGCCTTGATCAACTACCTTCGCGAGAAGGGAGAGCGCTGAGCACGGCGCCCAGCGAGGCTTCCAGGGCCTCAGCGAGCTGGCGCTCCCCGGAGACGACGAGCGTGGCGCGGTCGCGCGAGGGGGCGACGTGGCGGTCGTGCATGGGCTTGACGTGAAGATCGAACTGCCTGCGTACCCCTTCGGGCAGGCGGCCCCGCTCCACCGTGTCCCGCTCCAGCCTCCGGGCGAAACGTACTGATTCGGCCGCTTCGACGAAGATCCGCGGCTCGAGCTTTGCCGTGACCGGGCTCTGGCTGAGCAGGAGAGTTCCCTCGACGATGACCACGGTGCGAGGCTCGAATCGCAGAGTTCTTGGGACACGCGTGTGTGTCGAGAAGTCGTAAATCGGCACCTCGACGGGCCTGCCCGCCGCGAGCTCGCCCAGGTGCCGGGCCAGCAGCGCGAAGTCGATGCTCGCGGGGTCGTCGAAGTTCACCGCTCCCCCGTCACCGTCAAATCGGGCGCTCTGGTCGATGTAATAGGAGTCCTGCGCGAGCACGCCGCAGGCGGCGGTACCCAGACGCTCACGCAGGCCCGCGGCGAGCGCCGAGGCGAGAGTGGACTTGCCCGACCCGCTTCCCCCCGAGATGCCCAGGAGGACCCGTCGCGGACGCTCAGGCTGTCCCGAAGAGTCGGTCGCCGGCATCTCCCACCCCGGGGAGCAGAAAGCCCCTTTCGTTCAGGCAGCGCTCAATCGACACTGTGTAAATATCGACGTCCGGATGCTCGTCGCGGACTTTCTTCAGGCCGACCTCCGAGCTCAGGAGCGTGATCAGACGGATGGGGCCGACCTCGTACTGCTTCAATCGGTCCAGAGC
>CAYJTX010000315.1:0-4624 GCA_964372615.1 uncultured Bacteriovoracaceae bacterium
GCCGACGTTCCAATCGACCGGAGAGACGCCATGCTGAGACGCTTCATCCCTCGTGAAGGTAATTTCTTTGAGCTTTTCAATCAGAGCGCCGAACGCATCCTCCAGGGAGCGAAGGAATTCCGGGCGATGCTCGACCACATGGACGAGGCCGAGGCGCGCTCCCGCCTCATCAAGTCGATCGAGCACGAGGCCGACGAGATCACCCACCGCACGATCGACCTGCTCCACAAGACGTTCATCACGCCGCTGGACCGCTCCGACATCCACCTTCTGATCACCCAGATGGACGACATCATCGATTTCATCGAGGCCGCCTCCCAGCGCATTTCACTCTATGGAATCACCTCGGCCAATCCGGCGGCCAAGGAGCTCGCCGACATCTGCGTGCGCGCGGCCGAGGTGCTCCACCGCACGATCCCTCGCCTGAGCAACCTCAAGGACTCGCAGACGATCGTGCGCGAATGCGTCGAGATCAACCGCCTCGAGAACGAGGCCGACCACGTTCTGCGCTCCGCGATGGCCAAGCTCTTCGCCGAGGAGCAGGACGTGCGCCAGCTGATCAAGTGGAAGGAGATCTACGAGCTCCTGGAGACGGTCACGGATCGCTGCGAGGACGTCGCCAACACGGTGGAAGCCATCGTGATGGAATACTCGTAACCCGCCATGCAGCCCACCGACCTCTGGTTCATCGTCCTGATCGTCGCGGTCGCGCTCGCCTTCGACTTCATGAACGGCTTTCACGACGCCGCCAACGCCATCGCGACGGTCGTGGGCACGCGCGTGCTGCGCCCCCATCATGCGGTGATGATGGCCGCCTTCTTCAACTTCGCGGCCTTCTGGATCTTCAGCCTGCACGTCGCGAAAATGATCGGCAAGGGAGTCATCGACCCTTCCGTCGCCGATCCCGTCGTGATTCTCGCGGCGCTCGTGGGCTCGCTCACCTGGAACATCATCACCTGGTACTTCGGCATTCCCTCCAGCTCTTCGCACGCTCTCGTCGGCGGGCTAGCCGGCGCGGCGCTCACGAAGGCCGGCTGGGGCGCGCTTCAGTACGCCGGCCTGGCCAAGATCGGGGTGTCGATCATCCTTTCTCCGCTCATCGGCTTCGTGCTCGGGCATGTCTTCATGGTGCTCGTGTCGATCATCTTCTTCCGAAGCCCCCCCCGGAAGATCGACCGCTGGTTCCGGCGCCTCCAGCTCGTCTCGGCCTCGCTCTTCAGCCTGGGCCATGGGGGCAACGACGCCCAGAAGACCATGGGCGTGATCACGGTGCTGCTCTTCAGCACGGGCAGGCTCGGGCCCGAGTTTCACGTGCCCTTCTGGGTCGTCATCTCGAGCTACTTCGCGATCGCATTCGGAACTCTCTTCGGCGGCTGGCGGATCGTGAAGACCATGGGCATGAAGATCACGAAGCTCAGGCCGGTGGGGGGCTTCTGCGCGGAGAGCGCAGGCGCGTTCACTCTATTCGCGGCGACGGGCCTCGGCATCCCGGTCTCGACCACGCACACGATCACGGGCTCGATCCTCGGCGTCGGCGCGGTCACGAGCCTCTCGGCCGTGCGCTGGGGCGTCGCCGGGCGAATCATCTGGGCCTGGATCCTGACGATCCCGGCCTCCGGCGCGATCGCCGCCGTCACCTGGTACCTGGTGTCGCTCCTCTTCCGATAGCGTAAGCAGGCTTCGCCTGCGGGCTCCGAAAGAAACCTAGCGCTTGGCTTGACCAGGGCGGTAGGTTTTCCAGCCCCCGTTCATCGCGCCGTCGATGTACGACCCGAGGCGCCGGATGGAGCCGTCCTCGTACCAGTAGATGAAATCGCCGTGGGGGACCTTACTGCGACCGACGGCCTCCGAGTCGGAGGCCGGCTCCCGGCCGCCCGGGGCGATTCTCGAAGTCTTGTTGCAGAACCGGGCGAAGTAATGCGCGTGCCCTTCCGGGCACTGACCGGCCTCGCACTTGTACCGCGTGAGGGGCGACAGCTCGGAGCCCTGAGGACAGGCTTCGCCTCCGCGACCGGACTTCCATTCCGCGGCGCGCGCGAAATGATCCGGCACCTCACCCTCCATCTCCGCGAACCGCTCATTGAAGAACACTGACCGCCCCATCGAAGCCGGGGGAGGCTTATCGGCGTCGGGACCGCCGGCGCTCATGCAACCGGCCGATCCCAGAGACACGGCAACGGCGCACGCGATCCGAAGCGCTCGCGAGTCGACTTCCATGCCTGGCGTTTCGGACGAGACTCACGGTTTCTTGACGGCCCTTAACAATGCGGGCTAGTGGCGATCCGCTGCCAGGCGGCTGAGTTCCTCGAGTACATGGCGCGTGTCGGCGAGGTCCTCGGGCAACCACTGAGTGGGGCGCAGGTCGATCGATCCCGGAAGATAAGTGAAGCGCGCGGTGAACTGATAGAAGCAGCCTTCGGCATAGGTCGCGCCCAGGGGAACTTTGGCGCAGTTCTCACCCGTCTGGAGGGTGATCCACTCGCTCACCGCGAGCGGTCCCGACGAGACGGACGGATCCATCACCCTTCTTTCGGTCCTGCCAACCGCGTCCCGGACAGCTACGACCGGAGCGACGTGGTACCACCAACTCACGAATCCTCCGGGCGCGAATCGAGTCTCAACCCTGAGATTGCCGAAGAGAAAGACCTTCTCGCTCTCGACACCCTTCTCCTCAAGAAGATGCGCCATCTCGTGGGCGCGCGCGTAGCAACCGTCCTCCGGATACCGAAATGGAATCTGAGTCTGTCCTGCCAGGAAGCTGAAGTAGCCTTCCACTTCCACCTGACTCAAGCCCGGGCCCAGGCTCGGCTCGGCGGCCGGACTCGACTGCTTCGCGATTCCGCCCCGGCGTTTGGGAGCGGGGTGGATCCCATCCAAGGCGGTGGCGGCGGCCGATCTCACTCCCGAACGACGGGCTTCCCATCGCTTCAGGGCGGCGGCGTCACGGGCAGGCCCCTCGGCCCCAAGGGCGGGCGAGGGGCCTCCCCAGAACCCAATTAACCCCATGGGAATACAGATAAACAAATGAATGATGCGCAATGTCAAAGCACCTCGGGCCACTCATAGCTCCGAAGCACGCGTGTTTCAAGGGCAAGTTGGCTATTGACCCATCATGTCAGGCCCCGCTACAGGGATCAGCATTCTTGGGAGGCCCGGGTGGGGCCTGCCTACGCTAGCTAGAAGGGCGAGCTTCGGCTCGAGGGGAAATCATGACGGATGGGAAGCGTTCCTTGGGATTGGGATCAGTGTTCGCGTTCGGCGCAGCACTGTCTTTAGGGCTCACGACGACGGCTCCGGCCGCGCCGGCTGCCGACGCCCGGTTGGACAACGTCGCTCGAGTCATCGAGCTTCGCCTCCAGGTCGCGGAGTCGGAGGCTCCCGTCTCGCTCACGCTTCACTTCGCGCTCGCGAAGCGCGGGGAATTTTTTTACTGGGCCGCCCTCTCCACGGAGGGGAACACCCGTCCCTTCTATTACGAGAGCGAAGTCTACGCGCGGCTCACCCCGAAACGCGGAGGGGGCCTCCAGCTGGTGGTCTTGAGACCCGAGCCCTCCCTCCAGATGGTCTTCGAGCTTGCTTCTTCGCGAGCGAAGCCGCGGCTCGTGGCGACGGAAAGGGTACGCGTGGGCAAGCCGGTCACGCTCCCCGATTCCCAAGTCACCTACTGGGCCGAGGCCACCTCGGTCGAGCGTCTCGGCGCCGACGCCGCCACCTTGCTCGCGTCGGGTTCCTGGGTGACGGATCGAGACGGCGAGCGTGCGCTGGGGGAGATCCAGGTGACCGGAGAGCTTGATTTCTCGCCCTGCGACGGATGCGAGCACAGCGACATGATTCTGCTCAGTCAAGGAAAGCTCTCAGTCGATGTCGCGCCCCTGAGCCTCAAGGGCTACCACCTCGAGGACTGCCCGGGCGAGCTGCATCCCTGGCTCGAGAAGCTCCTTGAGCTGAAGGTTCCCTTCACCTACCGGGGCCGCCTGACGTCCCTCACTTCCAACCTCTGGGAAGGGCGGTTCTGGAGCGCCGTCGGCGACGCAAGCCAGCTGTCGCTGGGCGCGACCCTGAAGCTGCCGCTCGTGCGGACTCTCGATCGCCTGCGCTCGCTCGACGAGAAGGGTAAATTTGAGAGGACTGGCTCAAAGCTCGTCTTCCGGCACGCGCGGGGGACCGTGACTCTGGACCTGGCGCGCGGGACCGTTCGGACTGACTGACCCGCTAGCGTCGACGTCCACCCAAGAGCGCGCGAAGAACGCCCAATACCGCGAAAACCGCAAGCATTCCTGCGAAGACCGCAAAGCCGGTCACGAGAAGAGCCGCGAGCAGCGCGAAGGCGGGGAGCGTGAGCCACCCCAGCCTGAGGGCCGAAGCGCTTCGAAACACGTGGGCATGCGGGCCTGACGATCCGGCCGTGTGAGCGTGCCCGCGGACGCGCGCGCGATCGCGCCCATCCCCCGTGCCGCCGACCGGACGCCCATCCCGATCGAGCACGATCGGCTCCACCGCCACTGGGATTCCCAGCCCGTCCGTGTCTCGCTCTTCAATCACGCCTCCTCCATAGCACAGCAGAGGCCGAGAGTGGCGAGTCCGGCAATTCCCGGAGGGTGCTGAAATAGTAACTTGGGAGCTG
>CAYJTX010000316.1:0-4613 GCA_964372615.1 uncultured Bacteriovoracaceae bacterium
CCTCCCCAGAGGCCAAACGCGACTGTGAGCGCAAGCGCGTCAAAGATTGAGACTTCGGCCTTCATTTCTCAATTCTAGCACGCTAGAACTGTGACTCATTTACGAACGCAGGCGCGCAACCAAATTCGAACAAAGGAGGTTCACTTGAGCGTTACATTGAAAGTGGGATCGTTGGCTCCGGATTTCAAGAGCCAGGCCTATGTCGCCGGGAAGTTCCAGGACATCAGCCTGAAGGATTTTCAGGGCAAGTGGGTTTGTCTCTATTTCTATCCGTTGGACTTCACCTTCGTGTGTCCGACCGAGATTCGCTCGTTCGGGCAGGCTGAGGGGCAGTTTCGGGAGCATGGGTGTCACCTCGTCGCATGCAGCACCGACAGCGTTTACTCGCACAAGGCGTGGTTCGAGCGCGACCTTCCCGAGGTGAAGCACCCGGTTCTCGCGGACACCGCCCATCAGATCGCCCGCGACTACGGGGTTTTGCTGGAGGATAAGGGTATCGCGCTCCGGGGTACGTTTCTGATCGACCCCAAGGGAACCCTGCAGTGGATGAGCGTGAACGCGCTGGACATAGGCCGTTCGGTCGAGGAAGTCCTGCGAACGCTCCAGGCCCTCAAGACGGGCGAGCGTTGTCCGGCCGACTGGAAGCCGGGAAAAGCCACGATCAAGATTTGAGCTTAGGGCAGCGGAGAGTCGAAGAAGCCACCTGATCCGGCGTTGCCGGTGGGCACCTCTGTGTCGAAGCCCTGCTCATAGAGCCAGCCCTCGAGCCGCTCGAGCGACTCGCGAACCGATCTCAGATCCTGAGCGACCGGCTGCAGCCGCGACCTCAGGGGTTCTGCTGTCGCGTAAAGGTGCTCGACTTCGGTGAGCAGTCCCCGTACCTGGGCTTTCACCTCGATGATGCGGGTCCGGTAGCGCTCGGGTTCGGCGCGGACCTGGGCCTGGGTCACGGGGCGAAGCTCGTCCCGGAGTCCCGCGATCGTCGTACCGAGACCGGTCACGACCTCGCTCTGGGCGGCTCGCAGGAGCTCCCGCGGGTCGAGCTTCTGGGTCTCGAGGTGGCTGTAGATCGCCTCGATGATTCCTAGCGTCGTGCCGACGCCCACGATGGCGAGCATCGCCCGGCGGCCTCTCGGCAGGTTCGTCGAGACGGTCGTCACGATATGACGAAACTTCTCGAGACCCTTGAGGCCGCTGCCCCGGCTGCGCCACAGGCCCCGGCCGAAGCCGAAGATGTAGACGACGCCCCAGACTTTGAAGACGTCGTTGATGACCGTTACGACCGGATGCCGGTCGCGGTTTTGCCGGAGCTCCTCGGAGATCTTGGAGTACGCGCTGATCATGAGGTCTTCGAGACCGGCGCGGAACCTCGGGTGCTGGCGGTAGTCGACGACCAGATGCCCCAGGACGTCGTTGAAGGATGCAGGCGGGAGCACCGCGAGCATATCGGCAAGCGCTTCCGCCATCTCGTGCTTGTCGGACGCGGTCAGCGGGTCGGAGCCTGGGCTGAGATTCGCCGAGAAGCCGTAGTACTCGACGACCGCGCAGTAGACTTCATCGGGCCGGAACGCGGAGCCGCCGAGCCGTCCGGAGGTGCCCGACTCGCGCCGGAAGGACTCACAAAGCGCGGCCGCATCGTACGACGCCGGCGGATCGACGGCGAATGCCGCCGGCGACACCAGCGAGGTCACGAACGCGACGAGCGTGAGGGCCGCTGTTTTTCTCACGGCATCCCTCCCGAGCCGCCGTGGAGCTGATCACCGAGCGTGGTCCCGGTGAGCAGGTTCATCCGGGCGATGGTCGACATGAGAAACTCGGCCTGGTCCTCGAGGTAGGGCTTGTCGAGCGACCGAATGAGGGCCGCGGCCTGGAGCAGCATGTGATTCGCGTGGAACGGGATTGCTCCGGCGCGAAGCGTGCCGGCGACCCGCTCGTCCGCCGCGCGGTCGAGCTGGTCCATGTAATAGCGAAAGAGCTCGTTGCGCTGGTTGTCGGCGAAGCTCTGCCGGTCCTCGTTCTCCCGGTGGGAGAGCCAGCGTTCGAAGGACCGCTGGTAGGCGGCGGCGAGGTCCCGGCCCCGCTGCCCGAGCTCGTCGATGGCCGCTTCGTCGCGGTTTTTCAAGAACCCTCGCACGAGGTAGCCCTCGTAGCTCAGGTCGATGCGGAAGGCCCGGTCGTCGAGCGCCTCGCGGATGTCGTCCGAGAGCTCGCGGGTGAGCTTGTCGAGCTTCTCCTGGAAGCGCGGCGTGCCCTCGCCGTAGTCCTCGGCCGCTTCCGCCACGTCCCCGGCATACTCCTGGATCGCTTCGTTGATCGAGCGGTTGTAGTAGCTCGCGAGGTTCATGGCGGTGCGCACGAGCCCGTCCGCGCAGGAGTAGATCCGCTCGTCCTCGCCATTCACGTAGGCCTGGAGCATGCAGTCGCGTTGGGCGGTGAAGCGATCCTTGTAGCCCTTGTGCTCGTAGTGGTCGACCGCGGCCTCGACGCCCTCTTCGACGATGAGGCCCAGAATGATGCTTCCGACCAGGACGAGCGGATGCACCTTCGCCGGGGTGGCGGCGGCGTTCACGTACTTCACGGCCTTCACGCCGGTCCGGATGTACCGGTAGGCCGAGATGGCCATGCTGGTCGCCGCGACGCCGGCCGTGAGCGAGACGATGTCGCGTACGAGCGTGTCGTCGTCATAGTGGTAGTCGTCCGTATTGATCCCGAGGCGCATCACGTGAGCGGGGGCGAGGGGCGTATCCTCGTCAAGCCAGCCCAGCTCATGGAGGGCTCGGCCCGTTCCGTAACCGGCGGCGGCCCCGGCGAGCGGCATCAGGTGACGCCAGATGCGAAAGTACTTGGGAGCCGCGCTCGGTCTGAAAAAAAGCAGGATGCCCGAGGCTGCGAGGCCGACGATGCCGACGACCGTGCCGGCCTTCGTCGCGGTTCGGGCGCGTTCGGTGCGCTTGAGGCCCATGCCCATCGCGTAGCGCGCCTCCCAGTGCAGCTGCAGCGACTTCGCCAGGTCGTAGATCGCCTCGGGGTGCGAGGTCGACTGCGCGTCGATGTATCGCAGGCCCTCGACGTAGCCGCCCGTCTGGACGTTCTCGAACAAGGTGTTCTTGATTCGGGAGGTGAAGAGCGCGCGCTGAAGACTCTGCCGCCGCTCGTACGCGCCGACATACATGCGGACGTTTCGCATGAACTCGGTCTCGGGCGAGCCGTCCGGGGCGACCAGCGCCTCGCAGACCTGCTCGAGGTCACCTGCCGCCGCGAGTGGGAGCAGGGCCGGCTGCAGGCCGACTCCAAGCGCCAGCGCGAGGGCGAGAGTCCTGGAGAGCAGTCGAGCCGGGAGGCTCGCGTGTAATCGAGCCGGGAGGCTCGCGTGTAATCGAGCCGGGAGGCTCGCGTGCATCGAAGTGAGTGTGCTCATGGACCGATTCATGATTTCATTCCTCATCTTCATTCCTCTGGGATGACGTGGCCGCCGTTTCCGGAGCCCGTCAGGATTCTGCGGATGTTACGTTCGAACGAGGTCGGCGCCTTCGCCGACTCGATGACGCCGGAGTTGACCCGCCAGGCCGTTCCGTCGCGCACCTTCGCCGCGAGCCGGGCGTAGGCGGCCTCGGCCACCTCGCGCTGGGCGTCGCCCAGGGTCGCGTCGGCGCGGATTCGAGCGATCGCCGCGTCGATCCGGCCCCAGGGCTCGGTCACGGGGTCGAGGCCGAGGTCGCGCATCGCGCGAAGGTCCTCGGCCGCCTCACGGTAGGGGATTCTCAGCCTCGTCGCGATCGGCGAGTAGCCCGACCGGCGCGTGACGACGACCGCGTTGTCGATGCCGATGCGGACGGCGTCGAGGTCCCAGGTCTCTCCGGCCCGGACCTTGGCGGCCAGGCGCGCGTGGGCGCGCTCGGCGGCCAGCACGCCTTCCTCGCCCACGGTCCCGGCGTTCCCGCGGACCGCGGTGAGTCCCTGATCGATCTCGTTCCAGGCGCCCGGGCGGACGCCGAGCCGCTCAAAGGCGCGGATGTCGACCGCGAACTCGCGGGCCGCGAGCATCGTTCCCAGGCGCGTGAAGGCGCCGCGCACCATGGGTACGTACATGAAGGCGCCATCCATCACGATACGCCCGACGAAGAACCACTTGGCGAGCTGGTAGCCCGAGTTCGCCGCGGCGAGATCGCCGTAGTCGTAGAAGGACCGGCCGTAGGCGCCGGTGAAGAAGAGATCTTCGACGTCCTGGCGCCGCTGGCGGATCTGATAGAGCTCATGCGCCTGGTAGACGGTATCGGCGACGATCAGCACCATCGCCGAGCGCATGTAGCCGCCGATGAAGGGCCTGAGCCCCGTCATGATGGCGTTCACGAAAGGGGTCGTTCGCTTGAAAACCCAGCGAGTCGCGTGCAGGAGGATGAGGGCGCCGAAGCCCGCGCCCAGGTACCACCCTACGTACCGATGCATGATCTGATGGGTGAGCGAGGGGCGGATCAGCTCCTCGACGAAGTTCTGCTGGTCGATCTTGAACTCCGGGAACGAGCTCATGACGAGCTGGAGCATCAGCGAGCTCGTCACGACCTTCTCGATCTCGCGCAGATCGGTCGCGCGGCCGACCTTCTGGATCTGCGCCT
>CAYJTX010000317.1:0-4609 GCA_964372615.1 uncultured Bacteriovoracaceae bacterium
GGCTCTACCGGGATTTGAGTGGGTTGGGGAATCCAGGAGAGCAAGACGCGCTGCGTTTGCCGCAGTGAGACCCAGTCCGGTGTCGGTTCCAGTTTCTGTTGTAGTTGCGGTTCAGTCTGGGTGACAGGCCCAGAGCTTGCTCTGATGCGCCGCATGCTTCGAGATTTTCATGCGTTCCAGATTGCCAAGCAAATCCATTTCACCTGCAAGAAGTTGACAATCTCCCGCCTGCTCCGAGATCAGCTCATACGGGCCAGCTCCAGCATAGCCTTGAATACGGCCGAGGGGTCCGGAAAGCGAACACCCCCAGATCAAAGGCGATTCTACGGCATCGCGCTCGGGAGTCTCCGCGAGTGTGAAGCAATCCTGGAGCTGGAGCAGATCGAAGACGAGAGGCTGCTCGGCCTCATGGATCAACTGGGGGCCATTCTCTTTACGCTCACCCGCGAACCCATCTCCTGTGCGCGTCCTACTGACCACCGGCACAGGACCGCAACTGCAACTGAAACGGAAACCGATCCTGAACCGAGTCGATCCTGAGCATCTCGTAATTCTATTGACATGCGATGACCCTCAACCCACTCGAAAGCCGGAAGAACCAAAAATAAAGGCCCGCGATCCGACTTTTGAAAGCGCGCCTGAATCACCCTCGCCTCATGAACATCCCGGGCTCCAGTACGAAAGCACTGCCCCCCTCCCTCGCCGCGGGCCTTCTCGCGCCCGTACTCACGGATGGAATCCTGGCTATATCGGTCGAATTCCGCCTCAGACATGCGTCTCAGCTCGATCATGGCTGCGAGCGTATCTCATGCTACACTCGGGCTCATGCGGATTTTGGTGACGGGGGGTGCCGGTTACATTGGATCCGTCCTGGTTTCCGAGCTCCTCGCGGCCAGCCACGAGGTCGTGGTGGTCGATAACTTCAGATACCGCCAGAACAGCCTTGCGCTCGCGTGCGCGGACCCGAAACTTCAGCTTCACGGCCACGACGTCAGGGACATCGCCTTCGTCGCCGACCTGGCTCGCGGCTGCGACGCCGTCATTCCGCTGGCGGCCTACGTGGGAGCCCCCCTCTGCGAGCAGGATCCGACGGGAGCGCGCTCCACGAATGTCGACGCGGCGCTCGGGCTCTTCCGCTCGCTCAGCAAGACGCAGCTCCTGCTCATGCCCACGACCAACAGCGCGTACGGAACGGCCGGGCACGACCGGCCTTGCGACGAGTCGGCGCCCCTGAATCCCGTCTCCGCGTACGCTCGCGACAAGGTGGAGGTCGAGAAGGCGCTGCTCGAGCGCGAAAACTCGGTGAGCTTTCGGCTGGCGACCGTTTTCGGGATGTCTCCGCGGATGCGCCTCGATCTTCTCGTGAACGACTTCACCTATCGCGCGATGCGGGACCGATTCGTCGTGCTCTTCGAGGGGGGCTTTCGGCGAAATTACCTCCACGTGCGGGACGCGGCCCGGGTATTCCTTCACGCCCTGGGGCGTTGGGAAGGGATGCGCGGCCAGATCTTCAACGTGGGCCTTTCGGAGGCGAACCTCTCCAAGCGAGAGCTCTGCGAACGGATCGAGCGGCAGGTATCCGGATTCGTATTCGTGGACGCCCCCGTGGGTCGCGATCCCGACCGGCGCGACTACGTGATCTCGAACGCGAAAATCGAAGCCACCGGCTTCCGGCCCCGGCATTCGATCGACGACGGGATCGGAGAGCTCGTGAAGGGCTACCCGCTGCTGAGTGACACCTCGAGGCTCGCGAACGTTTGAGCTCGCTCCGGTGGGTTCTGGCCGCCGCCGCTCTCCAGGGAGGGGTTTACGGGGCGTGGGTCGCGCCGACGCTGCAGTCAGCGGTGGAGGCCGGTCAGGTGTACGCGGGGCTCGTGACCTACGAGCGACCGACGCCATTTTCCGTCTATCTCACGAAGAGCTGGACGCTCGTCAACCAGGCAGCCGGCGTCCTGCTCGCCGCCGGTTTGGATGAGTGGGACGCCTCGCGAGCCCTGAGTGTCGTGATGGGAGTGCTGGGTTTCTCCGCGGTGGCCGCGGCCGCGTTCGCGCTGGGCGCGCCGGGCGGCTGGGCCGCGCTCGTGCCTTTCTGGGTCGTGACGATGAGCTTTACGGTTCCTCCCTACAACTATCCTCCCGAGATCGCCGGAACCTGGTCGACCTACGGGACGATCGCAATCGCGATGCTCGTGCTGACGCTCGTCCTCCTGGCGATCCGGCGCGACAGGACAGCGGCGTTTCTGCTCGGCCTCGCCCCGGCGATCCATCCGAGCCTCGGCGTCTGGACGGTATTGCTCGCCGCGGTTCACCTCGCCTGGGGCGGCAGGGCGGAGGCCCTCCGTCGCGGGCAGGTCGCGTGGCGCTTCGCCGCGCTGGGTGCCGGGCTATCGGTCGTAAGCTTCGGAGTGCAGTTCACCCTCATCCACAGGGCCGGCATCGCGTTGCCCTCCGACGAACGGGCGCGGCTTCTCGCGATTCTCGTTGAAAAGTGGGACAACCATCGCAACCCTGGGAACTTCAATGCGACGGGCTTCGGGCTCGCGGCCGCGGCGGCGGCGGCGTCGGCTGCCGCGTGGTTCCGGCTGGTGCGCGGGCGAGGGCTGGCCGGCGTGCCAAGGAATCGGGCGGCCGCGGCTCTCGCGTTCGCGAGGATCCAGACCGTCGTATTCGCCTTCGGCTGCGCCGGAGCGGCCCTTTTCCTCTGGGCGCCGCTCGAATGGGTGCCCTGGCCGCTGATCGCCTCGATGCCGATGAGGCTGCTCGCGCTCCTGACGCTCGCTTCGCTTTGGAACACGGTGTCTCTTACGGCGCTGTTCGCGAGTCACCGTCCGTGGCTGCTTCTCGTTCCTCCAGTCGTGATCGGCTGGGCGGGGCAGGGCAAAGGGAATGCGCTCGAGGTGCTGCTCTCCGCCAACGCTTTCCTCACGGCCGGTCTCATCGCGCCGGGATTCCCGGATCGGCTGGCGCGTGTCTGGAATGTCTCCTGGAAAAAGGCAGCTGAGTTTCTGGGCCACCTGCTCACGCTCCTGATTCTCGCGCTCTTCTTCGCGACCGATTGGGGCTGGTATCCGAGCGCGGCGGTGCAAGGGCGTCCCATCGCGCACCTCCTCCAGCCGCCGATGATCCAGCCTGGAAGCGGGTTTTCCCGCGGGCCCGGGTGGCTGGTCGTGGGCCCCTCCCTGCACAAGATGCAGCTTTTCACCCGCAGGCCCGTGCTCATGGAGGAGGGGCTCGATTACACGGCCTATGCGCCGGAGGTCCTCGGCCTCCTGAAGGAGATCCTGGCGGATGTTTACGGCGTGGACTTTCACAATCCGCCGCCCGACCACCGGGCGAACGGAGGAATTCCGTTTCGGGCCATACGTGACGTGTGGGCACGGCGCACAGTCGAGGAATGGAAGGCGCTCAGGCTGAAGTATGGAATCGGAGACGTGGCGGCGCGAGGCGCCTGGACCCTGAAGCTGCCACGCGTGGAAGTCTCAGGACCGATCGCGCTCTACAGGATTCCGGCCGACTAGCGCGTTTCCCAGCGGGAACAAGATCACTACTTCCCTCTGCTCCGGCTCAAGGCGCGCCCGGATGGCTTCGGCTAGCGCACGGGCTTAGGAGAAGGCGCTCCGGCCGGCACGCGCTCGGGCCTGGGTGAAGCAGTGGGCGCGGCTTTCTCGGTGCAGATCGAGAGCGTCGGATTGCCGTTCGCGTCCGGTTTGAAGCACGTCTGAATGCTCCGCGAGACCGGAACCAGAGGCTGATAGAAGTCCTGTTTCACGCGCAGTCCGACGCTCAGTCCGCGTGCGTGGGACGCGGAGGGAACCGCCAGCAGCGCAGCCGTCGCGACTGCAGTGAGCAGAACGGCGCGAAGGAGGATCTGCGAGATCCCCTTTGCATTGCTTTCTGCTGCTGTGCGTCGTCGTAAGCGCAAGATCAGCCTCTCTGCTCCTGAAACGGCAGAATTAAATAAGGACTGAAATGTCAGACACTTGGCGCACCCATGCCGCCGCGAATTCCGGTCCCCCGGATTCGCGCGAGCTCTTGATAATGCAGTGCAGCAATTCTGAGACAAAATTCGCCTCTCAGCGGGTGAACGGCGTTTCTTGAGTCAGACCTAAGGAGTTTTCAGTAGCGCGCAGAGTCATTAGTGACACGCGGTGTGTCATCAACGCCAGGACGGAGTAGCAAAGGGATTTTTCGGAGCGCGCTACGCAGCTGGCAGGCGTGTCGCAGCCTGGCCGCACCTGGCCGCAGCAGAGGGCGGGCGCGGGTCAGGGGGTGTCCCAAGTGACCCATCCCAAGGGCGCCAATAAAGTGACATAATTAATCAGGTAATTTCATCAGCTTCGTGCCCTTCGCGGCATCGGGAAGTCGGCCATCCGACCGCCCGAGGTTCGAGGTTCGGGGCCGATGATCGAATCGGATGTGACCCTTGTTGTCCGTTTTCTCTGGCTTCTTCAAGAAGCGGGTCAATTCGAGTGGGTGCTTATATTGCTCACACTCGGGGGTATCTCTTTTTCTTGCGACTTTCGCGTTGAGCGGGCTCGCGCCCTCGCGGGCGGTGGCGACGTCCGCGAAAGACACGCTGACTTTCTACGGCGAGCTGACGTCACAGTCG
>CAYJTX010000318.1:0-4568 GCA_964372615.1 uncultured Bacteriovoracaceae bacterium
AATTCTATTGACATGCGATGACCCTCAACCCACTCGAAAGCCGGAAGAACCCTTTCGAAAGACCTCCGCTCACTACATCTGCGCGCTTCCGAGGTTCGTGCTCTCCATTACCGAGCACTCTGCCGACCGGGACGAGGAGTGCGCGACACACAAGAAGCCCCTCAAGGAAGTCCTCGCCGAGTGCCTGCCCGAGGAGGGCCCTGCGAAGGCGCTCCTCACGCCGCCCATGAAGATTGAAGCGGCGCCTGAACCAGGCGGCGACGCCTCCGGGGGGGGCGCAGGCAGGGCGGCGCCGCCCGCTCCGCCGTCTCCGCGCGCGGTTTCCGATGCCGCGATCGGCTCGGCCTTCCGGCTGGCGCAGGCGAGCCCGGCCTTCACGAGAGACCAGAAGGCGGTCATCGATGGGCTCGAGCGGAACGCCTCCTACCGCGCGACGCTCGCCAGGCACTACGAGCGCGAGGTGACGACGCGCCTGAGTGCCGGCACGACACCCTCCGCGGCCACGGCCTACGTCCAAGCCAATCTCCTGGGGGGGTTTCGCGGCCTCTTTCCGGAAGCGAAGCTCGCGACGATCCGCACCCGGGCGGACCTCGCGGCCGACGCGAGAAAGGTCATCTCGGGCGATAGGTCCATCGACTCGCTTCGCCTGATGCTCGAGCTCGAGGCGGACCGGAGAAGAGGGACCCTCAAGCAGGCGGACTGGGAGCTCCTGAAAGGAAGGTTGGCCGAGCTGAAGTCGGTCGCCGAGCGCGTCCGCGCCGGAAGGGAGCTCACCCCGGAGGTCGAGGAGGAGATGCTCCAGGCGGTCGTTCCCCGCTTCATGAGTCTCTATTTCCGGGACGACCCGAGCCTCTCGGGGCTCCTCGCGGGGACGGGAGGAAACTGCGTCGCCCAGAGCATTCTTCTCAGCCTCGTCTTCCGGGACGACCCTAACGTCGGGGTGCAGGTCTTCGGGGATCACCTGCAGGCGGTCCGGGTCGATCCCGAGAGCGGGCATGTATGGAACCTCCTGACCGGCGCGGTGGTGGACGGGACTTATGCCGAGATCTACCGGCCTGAAATCCTGCTCCAGGCGCGTCTCGCGAAGCTCGGCCTGGGGTCGCCCAGATCCGCGAAGGAGCTTCTCCTCCGGGGCGTGGACAGGTGGGTGCTCCCCGAGCAGCGCCCGGCGGGTGCGGCCGGCGGTCGGTACGTCGCGCTGCTCGCGCTTCCCGCGGCGTCTCTGAACTCCGGCTCCGGTCCGGTTCCCCAGTACTCAGGCGCGGGTTTCAGCCGCCGTGCGGGCGGCGCATCGGGCTTCGAGGGCATGACCCATACCCCGAGCGCTCCCTACAAGCCCGTACCGTCGCTGACCTGGGCCGAGGCCATGGCGAACCCGACCGTTCGTGCTCGGCTCGAAAACAGGCCGGACTTCGCCGCGGTGCATTGGGTGGATGTTGTTGGGTGGGTCTACCGATTCGATGAAGACGCGAAGATCCACCGGACGGTGTTGGACGACAATGCGAGCAGCCATCTTCTACTTCTCAATCGACGTGCGCGTCTGGGCGCACTGCTGGAGCGGCCCGAGTCCGCCGAGCTGCACTCAGTCCTGGAGGGAATCGGCCAGGGCAGGACGCCCTCGAGCCAGCAGCTGAAGAGAGTCTGGGACTACTATTCTGAGATCAACCGGGCCTTATCGACCCCCGACGGTTGGACAACCGACCCCGTCGCGGTCCAGGATCTCTTGAATCGGTACCCCCAGCTCGGTCGGCTGAAAGTAGCGAGCCAGGCGCTCTTCAAGTCAGCTCGCGAGAGACCGAGGGAGTATCTGAGGGCCGAAGGTCGCTTGTCAGGCGATGACTCTCGCGTCCTTCGAGGCCTGGTGGACGGGCTCGCCCGTGACTTCGAGCTCGGTGCTGAGCACCTTCGAGACGCTCTGGCCGCGGTGCTGGCGGACCCGGCTCAGGTGCGCTTCGCGCCCGTCACGCCGGACTCGCCGGCGGGTCCCCCGGAGAGCGCCGATGACGAGGAGGCACCGCTGACGCTTCCGTATTCCTTGCTCATGAATCACTCGGAATGGAGAAATCCATATGATTCTAACCTGGAGGCGGATACGGCGGTTCGGAAAGCTCAGTGGTCTGGTCAAGAGGTCATCCTCGAGTACACGAATCTCGCGCCGGTCAGCCGCGGGCTCTACCGAAGGTGGACGCCCGAGGCCGTCGAGGAGCTTGTGCGGGAGTCCGGGCCGGCGGCAGATGGGTTCCTCCTCTACCACTCCAAGCACGTGACGGCGGCGGACCCCGAGGCGCCGCGGGTCAGTCTTCCGCACCCCACGGAGCCCTCGATCTCGTTCCCGATCCGACGCGACCTGGCCCCGAGGCTTCTGGAGGCCTATCGACGGGAGCGGAGAAAGGTCGCGGCCGAGGCAGCGTATCGGGGGGAGGGAACGAACGTCTCCGGCTGGAGCTCCTTCGCCACCGGGCTCTTTGGCCCCGGTCGACTCACCTACGGAGAGTATCTCAGGGCCTGGGACGCGTACCTGCTCAAGCTCGAGGCCGAGCTGAGAGGGCAGGGCGTGATTCCGTGAGGGCGGGGCTTCCCGCGCAGCAACCGCCAGAGAGTCAGCCCTTCAGCCCCGAGAAATGCAAAGACCAGAATGATGGGCGAGAAGAGCATGAAGCTCATGGATAGGGCGAGCAGGGCGCTCCCCAGGCTCGTATCCTGCCAAACCTCGGGATGAGCCCTGAGATCGGCCGCGAGCATCCCCGCCTTGAAAACCACATGGTCGATGAACGCCACGAAGGCCGTGGCGGCGAGCGCCTGGAAGCGGTTTCGGCCATGCCAGCGGACGAGTGCGGCCGCGAGCGCGACGATCGCGCCGATGCGGATGCCGACATAGGCGAGCTGAGCGGGCAGCTCCCCGGCGACTTGCGTCAGCCAGGGACCGAGCACGAAGAGGTTCAGCGCCAAAAGGACTGTAGCGGTCGTAATTGAGATCCACTGGCTGCGGGGGGCGGTCGTAGTTGTCGTCATAGGCGAGCCTCCAGCTCGACGGTTCATTCAATTATTCGGAACCGGGCCCGGCTTCAAGGAACAATTCCCTGGCCTCCGCGGGGAGGGGTGCCTTAAAAAGTAGTTCTATGTTCACAGAAACTTCCGTGAAGATTGACCCCCCGCATCACGAGCACCTGGTGACCGGCGACAAGACGTGGGTCAGCGTGAACGACGACGTCTCGCGCCCCCTCGAGAACTTCCCGACCGGGAAGTGGTGGGCGTGCTTCGCCATCGCGATGGCTGCCGTGGGTATCTGGCTCTACACCGTGGTGGTCTTTGTCACGAAGGGCCTAGGCGTGATGGGCTTCAACCAGCCGGCCGGCTGGGGCACGGACATCACGAACTTCGTCTTCTGGATCGGTATCGGCCACGCGGGAACCCTCATCTCGGCGATCCTCTTCCTCTTCCGTCAGAAGTGGCGGACCGCGATCAATCGGGCGGCCGAGGCGATGACGCTTTTCGCGGTGATCGTGGCGCTCTCCTTCCCGATGCTGCACACGGGTCGGCCCTGGTACGCGGCGTTCTGGCTCCTGCCGTACCCGAACCAGCGGCAGCTCTGGGTGAACTTCCGCTCGCCCCTGCTCTGGGACGTCTTCGCGGTCTCCACCTACTTCACGATCTCGCTCGTGTTCTGGTACGTGGGCCTCCTTCCCGACCTCGCGAGCGTGCGGGATCGAGCGAAAGAAGGCATCCGCAAGACGATTTACACGCTGCTTTCGATGGGCTGGCGCGGCTCGAACCGCAACTGGAGCCACTACGAGATCGCCTACATGATCCTGGCGGGCCTCTCGACGCCGCTCGTGCTCTCCGTCCACACGATCGTCTCGTTTGACTTCGCGACGTCGCAGATTCCAGGCTGGCACACGACGATCTTCCCGCCCTACTTCGTCGCTGGCGCCATCTTCTCGGGCTTCGCGATGGTGATGACCCTGATGGTGATCATGCGCGAGATGTTCGGGTTCAAGAACTACATCACGCTCGATCACATCGAGAAGATGAACAAGATCATCATGGCGACCGGAATGATGGTCGGCTACGCGTACTCGTGCGAGTTCTTCATCGCCTGGTACAGCGGCAACGGCTTCGAGCGCTACGTGTTCATGAACCGCGCGATGGGTCCTTACTGGTGGGCCTACTGGACGATGGCCATCTGCAACGTCATCGTTCCGCAGATTTACTGGTGGAAGGCCGCCCGGCGCAGCGTCGCGATCGCCTTCATCATCTCGCTCTACGTGAACATCGGGATGTGGTTCGAGCGGTACGTGATCGTCGTGACCTCGCTCCACCGGGATTTCATCCCGTCATCCTGGGCGATGTACTACCCGACCTGGTACGACTGGGGCTGGACGTTCGGGAGCTTCGGTCTCTTCTTCGCGATGTTCCTGATCTTCGTGCGAATCCTGCCGACGATCGCCATGGCCGAGGTCAAGGCGATCATGCCGCAGGCGCATCGCTAGGGCGGGGCGCCGGCCTTTTCTTTAGGCTCTACCGGGATTTGAGTGGGTTGGGGAATCCAGGAGAGCAAGACGCGCTGC
>CAYJTX010000319.1:0-4563 GCA_964372615.1 uncultured Bacteriovoracaceae bacterium
CTGCTCATCGCCGACGAGCCGACGACCGCGCTTGATGTCACGGTCCAGGCCCAGATTCTGAAGCTCATGAAGGAACTTCAGCGCGAGCGGGGCATGGGCATCATCCTCATCACGCACGATCTCGGTGTCGTCGCCCAGATGGCCGACGATGTGTCCGTCATGTACGCCGGCCAGATTGTCGAGTACGGACCGGTGGACAACATCTACTTCCATTCCGCGCACCCCTACACGCTCGGGCTGCGCTCGGCCATGCCGGATCCCCTGGAGGGCTCGCGCCGGAAGCTCGTACCGATCGACGGCGCCCCGCCCGACCTCTTCAACCCGCCCGTGGGCTGCGGCTACGCCGCACGCTGTCCCTACGCGATGCGGGTCTGCGAACGCGTGAACCCAGGATTGGATTCCGTGGAGCCCGGGCACCTGAGCCGCTGCTGGCTGCACGCCACGCAGGCGCCCGCAGCTTCCCGGCCCCCGGAAATTTACGTAGGGAGCTCACCGTGAGCGCTCCTACTCCGGTCCTCGAGCTCCGCGAGCTGCGCAAGCATTTTCGAGTCTCCGGCGGCCGGGTGCTCAAGGCCGTGGACGGCGTGAGCCTGTCGCTTGGAAAAAATGAGATCGTGGGTCTCGTGGGCGAGAGCGGCTGCGGCAAGAGCACCCTCGGGCGCACGGTCGTGGGACTCTACGACAAGACCTCGGGCGAGGTGGAGTACCTGGGCCAGCGCCTTCCGAGCCGTTATCACGCGCAGGACTTCAAGCGCTTCTCACGCGAGATCCAGATGATCTTCCAGGATCCTTACTCGTCCCTCAATCCCCGCATGACGATCCGGGAGATCGTCGCGGAAGGGCCTCTCATCCACGGCCTGTGGCGACGCGAAGACGTCGACGCGAAGGCCGGTGGCTGGATGCAACGCGTGGGGCTCGCGAAGGACCACATGTCACGCTACCCGCACGAGTTCTCGGGCGGTCAGCGCCAGCGGATCGGAATCGCGCGCGCGCTCGCGCTCGAGCCCAAGGTCATCATCTGCGACGAACCCATCTCGGCGCTCGATGTCTCCGTGCAGGCCCAGGTCGTCAATCTGCTCGGCGAGCTGCAGGCGACTATGGGCCTCACGCTCCTTTTCATCGCGCACGATCTGTCCATGGTTCGCTACATCTCCAATCGCATGGCCGTCATGTACCTGGGCAAGCTCGTCGAGCTCGGCCCGAGCGACGACGTCTACTTCCGGCCCAAGCATCCTTACACGCAGTCACTCATCGCCTCGAATCCGCACGCCGACCCCGCGAAGGAACGCGCGCGCGAGCATACGGTACTCCAGGGCGAAATCCCCTCGCCCATTCACGTGAAGCCGGGCTGCCGCTTCGCCGGCCGTTGCCCCAAGGCGATGGCTGAGTGCTCAAGCGTGGACCCGGCCTGGACCGACCTGACCCCCCACCATGGGGTGGCTTGCCATCTCTTCAAAAACTGAGTATTAAGGTCGTCTTTGGGTCCCCCTGGACCCTACTCAGGAGCCCGACCTTGAAGTTGCCAGGTATTGGTAAATACATAGAAATTTATGCCGCCGGGCTCTGCGCCGTGGCGCTGATAGCCTCCGCACATGGGATGGGGCGAGGGCTGCGAGCAAAGACGGGCTGCGATTCGGTGGATGCTCCGGCCGTCAAGACTCCGTGGCGCCACTCCTTCGCTGCGTGGAGGACCACGCGCCTAGGAGGGCCGAGGCACTTCGTCACGGATGAAGGGGTGAATCCTGGGAAGGCTACGACTCTTCGCGCGCGATTCAACTACGGCACCGTTCAAGAGGATCTCGAGGACGAAGAGGTCACGCTCTGGGCCCGTACGCATGAGCCCTGCGGAAAGTGGGTGCTCGCCGCTTCAGGCCGGACAAAGAGCGACGGCTGGATCTCGTTTGAGCTTCAAGGCGACGCGCTCACGCAGGCCGGAATCTATGAAACCCAGGCCGTGGTGGGAGGCGATCTCACGCGCGCCCGCGGAAGACTCGCGGTCGTTCCGGCGCAGCAAAAAACCGTCGTCTTCGACATCGACGGTACGCTCACCGACGGCGACCGCGAGCTCCTCGAGGAGCTCCTCCTGGGTCGCGAGACGGAGATGATCGCGGCCGCCAATGAAGTCGTTCGCAAGTACGAGCAGGCGGGTTACCTCATCGTCTACATGACGGGCCGGCCCGAGACGCTCAAGCGGCGCTCGCAGGGCTGGCTCGAGAGAAACGGCTTTCCGGCGGGAGTGCTTCGCACCGCGCTCGGCCTCGAGGAAGCCCTGCCGACCCCCGAGGGCGTCGGCCGGTACAAGCGGGACTACCTGCTCCGCCTGCCGCGCGAGACGTCCGTCGACATCCGCTTCGCCTACGGCAACGCGTTCACGGACGTCTGCGCCTATGCCGAGGCTGGCATCGACCCCGCGCATACCTTCATTTTCGGAAAATACGCCGGAAGGGCCTGCAGCCGGGCCTTCGGCCCGACGAACCCGATCCGGGGCAATTACCGAGACCACCTCGCGCGGCTGGACCCTCCGTAGGGACCCGTGCTAGAAATGGGGCTCGTGCGTCAGTACCGCCGGTCCTTATTGAACCTCATCGTATCTCTTGCGGTCGGAGCCCTCGGGTTCCAGGCCGCGGCCGCTCCGGCCCATGCCGTTCAGCACGCGCTGGATCGCACCCTTGCCCAGGGCGATCCCGACGCGCAGGCGTCCCTCTACCGCGCCCACTGCGACCTCTGCCTCGCGTTCACCCGCAAGGCGGCCGCCGCCCCGACTCCCGCGCTCTGCGTCAACAGCGCTCCTGCCCTCCCGCTCGAAACTCCGCTCGCGCTCCGCGAACCGGTCGAAACAGTCCAGCCCCTCCCGCCCGCCCGGGCGCCCCCCACGCACACCTGACTTCCGTCTCCTTTTCGCAGACAGCGATCACCGTCCGATCGCTCGGAACTCACTTGAATTCGAATTCTCCTGAAAGGAACTTCCATGTCCCGAGCCATTTCGTCAGCGGCCCTAGCCGCCGTCCTTACCTTCTCAAGCGTCGCCGCTGCCGAGGAGACCGCTCCGGCGGCCACGCAACAACCCGCGCAGCCGACATCGCAAATCCTCCCCAGCAAGGGCAAGGCCTTCAACCCGGACATCAGCGCGAACTTCCTGGGCCTGCTCTCGCGCGGCACGAACCGCTCCAGCGCCCGCACCGCCGTACCCCGGAACGGCTTCACCCTGCAAGCGACCGAGTTCATGTTCAGCGCCGACGTCGACCCCTACTTCCGGGCTATCACGCTGCTCTCGGTTCGGCAGGAAGGGGGTACATCGGGTAACATCATCGAGCCCGAAGAGGCGTATCTCGAGACCCTCTCGCTCTCGCGCATCGGCATTCGGGCGGGCAAGTTCAAGCTGGCCTTCGGCAAGCACAACACGCTCCATACGCACGCGTTTCCATTCATCGACGCACCGCTGATCCACGAGGCGGTTTTCGGCGACGAGGGCCTGAACGAGGTCGGCGTCTCGGCCGCGTACCTGCTACCGACCTCCTGGTACTCGGAGCTCATCGTCCAGGCGTTCGACCCGGCGAACGGCACCCTCTTCTCGAGCCCGAGCGCGGGCGACCTCGGCGGCCTCGCCCGCTTCAAGAACCTCTGGGATCTGACCGACGACCTGACTGCCGAGCTCGGGCTCTCGGGCACGATGGCCAAGAACGCGTCGAACCTCACCGCCTCGGCCCTCGGCGCCGACCTGACCTTCAAGTGGCGGCCCTCGGTGGGCGGCAAGTACCAGGCCCTGGTCTGGAGCACCGAGTACCTGAACGCGTGGCGCCCGGGCCTGACCGACCCGGCCTCGCTCCTTCCGACCGAGCGGCTGGGCGGCCTAGCAACCTGGATGCAGTACCAGTTCGCCCAGCGCTGGTGGGCGGAGGCGAGAGTCGAGTTTGTCGGCCTCCCGCATGACGCCGCGATCTCTGTCCAGAACAAGCACAGCGCGCTTCTGGGCTTCTTCCCGAGCGAGTTCTCGGGCCTGAGGCTCCAGTACGACCATCTCGTCACCCCCGGCGCCGCGAAGGCGGACCACACGGTTGCCCTTCAATACAACGTGAGCATCGGGGCCCACCCGGCGCACACGTATTGAACCGGAGGCGGAAAATGCTCCCTTTGAACAGGTTCAGGCGGAGTGCGGCGGCCGCGGTTGCGGTCGCCGCACTCCTTCTCGCATCCGCTCGCGCACGTGCCGAGCTCAAGGTCGTCACGTCCACGACGGACCTGCGCGCGATCGCGGAGGAAATCGGCGGCCCCGAGGTCTCCGTCGATTCAATCGGCAAGGGCACGCAGGACCCGCACTTCATCGAGGCCAAGCCCTCCTTCATGGTGAAGGTCAACCGGGCGGATCTCTTTGTCGCGGTGGGCCTGGACCTCGAGGTCGGCTGGCTACCGAGCATCTCCCGGGGTGCACGCAATCCGAAGATTCTTCCGGGAGAGAAGGGCTACCTCGAGGTCGGGCCGCTGGTCGTGCCCCTCGAGGTGCCGAAGGGCTCGATCACCCGCGCCGAAGGCGACGTCCACCCGCTCGGCAACCCCCACGTCTGG
>CAYJTX010000320.1:0-4559 GCA_964372615.1 uncultured Bacteriovoracaceae bacterium
AAATACTTATTCTTTTCTTTTGGGGAAATCGATCAGCGCACGCACTCGAACCCCCACTGTGAGAGGAGCTTTCAATGAGGTTTTCAATTCATCGCGATCCGTTATTGGAGGCCCTCCAGAAGGCCCAGTCCATTGTCGAAAAGAGAAACACCGTCCAAATCCTGGCGAACATCCTTTGCTCGGTGAAGGGAGACAAACTCTCTCTTTGTGCAACGGATCTCGAGGTCGGGATCCGGGTCAATTTAGGTGTCGAGTCTCCCCAGGAGGGAAGACTTACTCTATCTGCGAAAAACTTCGTCGATATCGTGAAGGAACTCCCTGACAAGCAGATTCACGTGACACGGAAGGATAATAATTGGGTCGAAATTGTCTGCGGTAAATCGAGGTTCAACGTCGTGAGTCTCGCTGCTGACGAGTACCCCTCCCTCCCACCCTTCGAGGAGAAGAACTATCTCGAGGCGAGAGGGGAAGCGCTTCAGAATATGATCGACTGCACACTTTTCGCGGTCTCGACAGATGCCACTCGGTATCATCTGAATGGGGTTTTCTTCGAGCACCTTGAGAACAACGTGATGAGAATGACGGCGACTGATGGTCATCGTCTTTCATTCGTTGATCAGGAAGTTTTCATGAACGCTCCTGAACTCAAGCGCGGGATAGTGATTCCAAAGAAGGGGCTGACAGAGTTTAGAAAACTCTTAGACGAGGGAGAAGGGACGATTCGGGTTTCCTTCGAGCGAGGATATGTTTTCGCTCACGTGGGAACGACCTATCTTTTCGTGAGGCTAATCGAGGGAGAGTATCCTGACTATCGACAAGTGATCCCAACGACCGCGGAGAGACTCATGCGGGTCGATAGGGAAGAACTCAACTCGGCGCTCAAGCGAGTGAGTCTATTAGCTCTTGAAAAATGACGTGGAGTGCGATTTTCCCTGCAGAGCGGAAGCCTTACTATTCTCTCGAGCAATCCGGACATGGGGGAAGCTAGGGAAGAGATTGACGTGGAGTATTCAGGCGAACCCGTCGAGATCGGGTTTAACGCTAAATATCTACTGGATTGCTTGGCTGTGATGACCCCCGACAAGCTCGAGTTCAACTTCAAAGATCGCCTCAGCCCAGGAATACTTCGAGGAGTAGGGAAGCCCAACCATACATACGTCATCATGCCGATGCGCATCTGAATGCGCCTAACTGAGCTGCATGTCCGAAACTTCAGGAACATCCTGGAGACCAGGATTCATCCGCATTCAGGTTTGAATTTGCTGCACGGAAAAAATGGACAGGGAAAAACCTCTTTCCTAGAGGCGATCAGTATGCTCTCGACGCTTCGTTCCTTCCGTGGAGCAAAAGTAGAAGAGGTGATTGGTTGGCAAGGGCAACGAACAGAAATAGCATGCTCGATCGGATCCGTGAGCGATACCGAGGTTCAAGCTCGGCTACAGATTCTTTTTTCAGCTGTTCCAAAGCCTACCAAGAGCGCTCTTGTCAACGGAAAGCCAGTCAAAAGCGCGGTTCAGTTTCTCAGCCGAAGATTTGGACAGTTCGAACTCTCCTTCCATTCGATCGCATTCAATCCGGCTGACCACGAACTCATTGCCGGCGGACCCGCAGGTCGTCGAGCCTATCTTAATCAAGTGCTCGCGGCTGAAAACCCTTCGTTTCTGGGGGTGCTCCAGCGCTATCAGAGACTCATCGATCAGAGAAACGTTCTCCTGAAATCCGGAAATGCGGTGGAAAGAAGTCTCGCCGCTTTTGACGCCCCCTGGATCGACCTCGCCGCAGTTATCGTCAGGGAAAGACTGGAATGGCTGGGAAGATTGAATTTGAAACTGCCGGAGCGAATTGCCGCGATCTCACCCGTGAAAGCGGATGTCGCCGCGCTCTACTGCTCGTCCGGGGGAACCAAGGACAGTGCCGACGAGTTGCGGGGAAGACCGGGATTTTCGACTCATTTTTCTGGACAAGACTCCTTGCCCTCATTAGAAGTCTTGAAGCGGGTATTTTCCAATAGGTTGGAATCCTTACGCGCATTAGAACAATGCGTTGGAACGACCCTTTTGGGCCCCCATCGGGACGACTGGCGATTCCACTGGATCCGATCTCAGGTAGAACCCGCTAACACACTGGGACCGCCACTTCGGGGACATGGATCTCAGGGCGAAATCCGAACCATACTTCTCGCGATGAAGCTGGTGGAAATCGACCTATACCGTGAGCGTACCGGGCACCGGCCGGTTCTCCTGGTCGACGATTTTTCTTCGGAGTTGGATCAGGAACGGAGAGGATGCCTGCTGCGGTTTTTGTCCGAGTCGGATCTTCAGGTTTTCGTGACTTCGACGGAAGAAGCATTTGGGACGGGAAAGAGATTCTGCGTTCGAGCGGGCCGAGCAGAGGAAGAGCATGGAGCAACAGGTCAACCCGAACGACTACTCGGCTGACAAGATCAAGGTCCTCGAGGGACTTGAAGCGGTCCGGAAGCGGCCGGGGATGTACATTGGGGATACGGGAACCCGGGGCCTCCATCACCTTGTCTATGAGATCGTCGATAACTCGATCGATGAAGCGCTCGCCGGGTTCGCGAAGAATATAGTTGTAACCATCCACGTAGACAACAGCGTTACCGTTGAAGACGACGGTCGGGGCATCCCAGTCGGAATGCACAGTACGGGAGTATCCGCAGTCGAAGTCGTGATGACCAAGCTTCATGCTGGGGGGAAGTTCAACGAAGAGGGAGGGGCCTACAAAGTTTCAGGAGGACTCCACGGCGTGGGAGCCGCGGTCGTGAACGCGCTCTCCGAGTCGCTCCACGTTGAGGTGCGCCAGGGAGGAAAGGTTTTCCGACAGAGCTACAAGCGTGGAGTGCCCGTCGCCCAACTGAAGGAAGTTGGGGTCACTCCTAAGAGGGGGACGCTCACAACGTTCAAGCCGGATCCAGAAGTCTTTGAGACCGTGGAGTTCAGCATTGACGTTCTGGCGGCGCGCCTGCGCGAGCTCGCTTTTCTGAACAGCGGCCTCAGTATCGTACTGACCGACGAGCGGCTGGAGCCGGCAAAGAAGTCCGAGTTCCACTACGAAGGAGGGCTCGTTCAGTTTGTGGAGCACATGAACAAGTCGAAGCAAAAACTGCACGACAAGGTGATCTACTTTTCTCATGAAAAGGACCTGCTCTCGATCGAAATTGCCCTCCAATGGAATGACTCGTACCAGGAAACGATCTCTCCCTACGTCAACAACATCAATACAATCGAAGGAGGCACGCACGTAACGGGATTCAGAAACGCGCTGACTCGAGTAGTAAACAAGTACGCGTCCGATAGCGGACTCTCCAAGAACTTCAAAGAGACACTCCAGGGTGAGGACATTCGCGAGGGGATCGCGTGCGTGATCAGCGCAAAAGTACCGGAGCCGCAGTTCGAAGGCCAAACAAAGACAAAGCTCGGCAACAGTGAGGTCGAGAGCTTCGTGAATACGGTCGTATACGAGAAATTCACGGACTATTTTGAGCAGAACCCCGCAGTTGCCAGAAAGGTCATTCAGAAGGCGATCGATTCCGCCCAGGCCAGGCTAGCCGCCAGGAAGGCGCGGGACCTCACGAGGCGGAAGACCGCCCTTGACTGGAGTGGTCTGCCCGGAAAGATGGCCGACTGCCAGGAGCGAGACCCGGCGCTTTGCGAGATCTATCTCGTCGAGGGCGATAGCGCCGGCGGCTCCGCCAAGCAGGGACGCGATCGAAAGAATCAGGCGATTCTCCCCTTAAAAGGCAAAATCCTCAATGTAGAGAAGGCGCGCTTTGACAAGATGCTCTCCTCCGAGGAGATCAAAGTGCTCATTACGGCGCTTGGGGCAGGGATCGGAAAGGTCGATTTCGATATCACCAAGATCCGCTATCACAAGATCATCATCATGACCGACGCCGACGTGGACGGATCCCATATCAGGACGCTACTTCTCACTTTTTTCTACCGGCAGATGCGCGAAATCATCGAGAGGGGTTACCTCTACATTGCGCAGCCCCCGCTCTATAAAGCCAAGAAAGGCAGCAAGGAGAAGTACCTCAAGAACGAGCACGAGCTTGCAGAACACCTGCTCGCGAGCGGATTGGACGGGGTCCTGATCAAGGCAGGAAATGAAACGGTACCGAGCAGTCAGGCGATCGCGGCGCTCAAGGGGGCAAATCGCTTCTCAAAGGCGGTCGAGCGGGTTGCCAGGAGGCTGCACCCGGAGATCCTTCGTCATATGGTCAAGGAGGGAATGACCGTCGCTTCGCTCGATTCGAAGGAGAAGCTCGAGTCGGTATTCATGGCCGTCGCAGATGCGGCGCGGGCGCGGGGTGTCGACGTTGGATTTACCGTTGAGAAGGACACCGAGCACAACGCCTGGTTCGCGACGGTAGACAACGTGGTCCATGGATCGAGGCGGACTGCACCCATCAATGTGGGAACGCTGTCATCCTCTGAGTACGAGGAGCTTGTGAAGCACTATCACGCGATGGGGGCCATTGGCGCCGGGCCCTCCGAGGTACTGGCGGAAGGCAAGACGCTCGCGATGTGTGCGGGCGG
>CAYJTX010000321.1:0-4526 GCA_964372615.1 uncultured Bacteriovoracaceae bacterium
GGGGGTTTCCCGAGCCCTTTACCCGGGATCGGGATCTTCACCAGAACCGGTGGTCGTCGCGCCGCCGGGAGCTCCTGATCCGGCAGGACCTGCGCGAGCTCTCGCAGATCAGGCAGCTCTCGCTCGTGGAGCACCTGAGCCTGCTGCTCCCGGGTCGGGTGGGCTCGCCACTCTCGCTGAATGCCCTTCGCGAGGAGCTCGGGGTCGCGTTCGACACGGTCAAGGCTTGGGTGGAAGCGCTCGAACGGCTCTACTATTGTTTCCGGATTCCCCCGTATTCGCGAAAGCTGGCGCGCAGCCTGAGGAAGGAGCACAAGCTCTATCTCTGGGACTGGTCGCAGGTGGAGGACCCGGGCGCGCGCTTCGAAAACCAGATAGCCAGCCATCTTTACAAGGCGGTACAACTCTGGACGGATCTCGGCCACGGGACCTTCGAGCTTCGCTACTGGAGAAGTCTGGAGAAGGACGAGGTGGACTTCGTCGTGACGAGGAATGGGCGGCCGGTCGTGATCCTCGAGGCGAAGAGGGGGGACCGCTCCCCGTCAGTGGCGCTGGACCGACTGGGCCAGCAGCTCGAGAAGGCCATGGGCGCCCGTCCCCCTGCGATCCAGTTGATTGATCTTCCGGGCCAGGACGAGAGGCGGGGCAGAGTTCGCGTCGTCCACGCCGCGAAGTACCTGGCGGGACTGGTCTGAGCGCCGCCGGCTGTCGTTCCACTTTCCCGCCACCGGGCTCGGGGGAGATCCAGTCACTCCTCGGCGATCGACCTCAGGGCGGAGCGGGCCGGGTGAGTAGCGCGCGCAGCCGCTCGAGGGCTGGAAAGAAGCGTGCTCGGACGCTCTCGCAGATGCGGCGGGCCTCGGCCTCGTCGTAGACGTGGGCCGTCTGGTTCCTGCTCTCGATCATCTCGAGCCAGGGGGATTCTTCGTCGAGGTAGCCGAGCTGGTAGGCTTTCGCGAAAACGTCGCGGGCTCCCTGCGTCTCGTGCCCCTGAGCCAGGAGGAAGCTCTTGAGCGACTTCCACGAGAGCTCGTAGGCCATCTCGAAGTCCTTCAGGATTCCTGACAGGTCGCGCGGCTCGGAGATCGGGGCCGCGAGCGAACGCCCAAGGTTTTCCAGGGCGCGGCCGAAGTTTGCGAGGCTCGCTGACTTACGTCTGGGTCCGCTCATAGATGATCTCTCCCTCCTCTTCGATCCTCCCGCGAAGCGCGGGGCTCGTCGAATCCCTCAGCCACACGAGGTCGATCCCACAGAGGGTGGGGGCTTCGTCGCGCATTCGGAGGCTCCAGGCTGCCCAGAGCGCGTCCGTCCAGCTCGGGGCGTCGATCGCCCAGTCGTAATCCGAGCGGGGGCGGGCATCACCGCGTGCCCGCGAGCCGAACAGGACCAAGCGGGTGATGGCGGGCTCGGAGGCCGCGGCCCTCCGGAAGTACTCGATGACGCGATCGGTTGGCACCTTCCGGGAAGATTAGGTCCGGACCTGGACGCGGTCAACCTGCCGTGCCTCATTCGGCGCTGGACCGCACGGGACTCCCGAGTACGGGGAAGCCTTCAAGCGCCTGGCTTCGCGACCGCCCTCGAGGCGCTGCGCGCGAACTCGACGAAGGAGCCGTATCCCTCCTTCAGGCCGGCGAGGAACCTGCCCGAATCGACTTGTCCGTATTCATGAACGGGTAGATTGCGCAGGCCGACGGCGGCCTGGAGTCTCTTGCTGAGCGCGGGTTCGATCCGCCCGGCCTTCTCAAGGGCCGCGAACGTCTCGCGGGCGGTTTCCGGGACCGGATCCCCCTGAAGGACGAGCATCCGCCGGGCGATCGCGGCGGAGAAGTCGGCGGCGAGCTGCACCTGGCGCTCGATCTCGTAGTGCCGGCTCTCCTGCTCCTCGCGCGATCGGCCCAGGTTCGGTAGAAGGTCGGCGAGAACCCCCTGGAGCTGGTGGATCTTCGCGAGCAGGACCTCAGGCGCCACGAGGCGGAGCTCGGGGGGAAGCGAAAGACGCTCGTCCTCGGCGATCGCCAGCAACGGCTCGAGCAGCTCGGCGTAGCGCGCTCGGCCGGTTCCGTCGCGTTCCCAGAGGGCGCTCGAGTGTTTCCCGATCTGCCGCGCGAGCAGCGGAGGGGCACCGGCCGCAAGCTCGACCAGATCCACGGGTTTTCCGAGGACGAGCTGCAGGTCCGACTCCAGGCGCGCCCTCTCCTCGAGTCGCTCGATCTTTCGGTCGATGACAAGATCGACGTCCCGGGCAGCCTCAGGGCGCTCCGCGTAGCTCCCGAAAACGCGGATGAACTGCAGGCCGAACGCCTCGGCGATCTCGGCCAGGCGGAGCTGCGACTGTTCGGAGAGGCCGGGTGCTCCCATCCGGCCCAAGGATAGCACGGGCGCAGCTCCCCCCGAAAGCCGCCTTCACGGTCTCTGGGGTCCGGGCCCTCGACGGGTCAATGGTTCGCCCTCAGGAACCGATTTCTCTCCGTTCAGCCAGGTAAGAAGGCCGGTACGCCGCGGCGATCTCGGACTCGGCCACGAGATCGACCTTGAAAGGAAGGTTCGACTCCTCGAGGGCCTCGGCGGTCGCAGACTTCTGGGCCGACGTCCAAGGGGGTACCGCTTCCACGGCGATATCGGCGTCGCTGTAGGCGCGGTGGTCGCCTCGAGCCCGTGAGCCCCAAACCCAGAGGCGCGCGGTCTGCCCCGGCATGAGGCTGGCCCGGACGGAGTCCGTGATTCGCCGAAGTTGGGTCGGGCTCAGGCCAGGGGCCTGGCTCATCGGGTCTCGGTGTCCAACCGGGCGATGAGGGCGCGGCACTCGGGCGCGAACGCCCGCGCGGCCGCGTATACCTGTTCGGCGGTCTTGCTCTGGTAGGTGTGGGTCGACTGGTTCCGCGCCTCGAGGAACTCCAGCCAGGTCTCGACCCCCGCGATCCAGCCCTGGCGCCCCAGCTCGCGGATCACGGCCTTGGGCGACTGCGCATCGACCCCCGCGGCCTTGAGCGCGCGAGCGGCGACCTTCCACGCGAGCTCGAAGGTGTACTCGAAGCGCTGGATGACGCCGTCGCGCTCGAGATCGGAGCGGGGGGGGGCGGCCAGGCCCGCATCCAGCGAAGCGAACGCCTTTCGAAGATGCTCCAGCGCGATCGTGACGGCACCTCGTGGAGTAGTACCGGGCATTTATGACCCCCCCCCAGCTGAGCTACAGCCCCAAGCCATTGATTCCCCTAGGTTCTAGCCGGTGAATCGCCGTCCTGCAACCGGTTTTCCCGCCGTCGTCGAGGTGAAGTCGTGGGCCGTGACGTGCACTTCGCCTCGAGCGCGGCGATAGGCCGGGACCTGATCGAGCGGAGGAAGATCCGGTTCGTGTTGACCGGCTCCAGCGCTCGCAAGCTCAGGCGGTCCGGCATCAACATGCTCGGGGGGCGGGCCCGTTCGCGGCGAATGCACCCGTTCACGAGGGTCGAGCTGGGTGAACGCTTCCGGCTGGACGAAGCGCTTTGCTTCGGGCTCCTGCCGCCCGTGGTCTTCTCGGACTCGCGCTACGAGGACCTGCGGGCCTACGTCGGCGATTATCTGATGCGGGAGATCGCGGCGGAGGGGGCGACCCGGAACCTGCCGGCTTTCGCCAGATTTCTGGAGGTCGCCGCCCTCGGGCACGGGAAGATGATCAACTACGCCTCCGTCGCGAGCGACGCCCAGGTATTGAAATCCACGGTGACCCACTACTACCAGGTTCTCGAGGACACGCTTCTTGCCTCGCGGCTGGAACCCTGGCGCCGCGGGAGATCCCGCAAGGCGATCCAGACGCCCAAGCTCTACCTCTTCGACAACGGCGTCGCGCACGCCCTGCAGGGGCGGCGCGGCCTGGCGCCCGGGACTCCCGAGTACGGGGACGCCTTCGAGTCCTGGCTTCACCATGAGCTGCGCGCCTGGATCGACGTGCGGGGAGCGGTCGACGAGCTGACCTACTGGCGATCGAGGCCAAGGCGAAAAAGGTGATCGCGGAGCGCGATCTCCGGTCCCTGCGGGCGATCGCGGAGGAGTCCCCCATGCGCCGGCACCTCCTGGTCTGCCTTGAGCCGGTCCCGCGCAGGGTGGGCGGCATCGAGATCCTGCCGTGGAACGAGTTCCTCGAGCGGCTATGGGCCGGCAAGATCCTGCGCGGATGAGGCGTCTCCCGCCCCTACTTCGCCGCCACCCGGCTCTGCAGCTACGACGCCGACGTTACTCCGAAGAGGGAAGTGAGGTTGTCCATTTCTTCTGCCACTGCTCGAATTCAGAAGGACGGATCCGGTAGCGCGCAATGTTCCCGATGTGGAGATTGAGAAGCTCGTTTTCCACGACTTCTACGAAGCGAGCGCGCTCCGCTTCGGGAATCTTCGAGAGTCCCTGTCGCCGGATCGCATTCGGGGCTTCGGACTTGCTCAGGCCATTCCGAACCGCTTCGGAAACCGTCTCGAAAATTTCCGCGTGGTATTCCATGCGGAAGGGGTCCGGGTTTCCCAGGGTGTGCCGTACGGCCGCATAGCGGGCCGCGG
>CAYJTX010000322.1:0-4522 GCA_964372615.1 uncultured Bacteriovoracaceae bacterium
GTCGACGACGCGATCCCAGAGGCAGGTGTACCCCATGCCCGCGTCTGAAAGAGGGCCTCCGGAGACGTCATCTAGATCGAAGTTCAGAGTCTCCCCGTGATCGAGCGGATTGTTCGGAAAGAGTCGGTTCGATGCTCCCGAGATGATGGGTGATGAGGATGAGGATGAGGATGAGCCGTCTCCCCCTCCGCTCGAGCTCGAGAACGAGGAAGTCTCAGAGGAGCTCACTCCAGGCAAATCGGTCCAGAAAATTTCGCCGTTCATGCAGCCAGGAGAAAAGATCACCCCACTCCACGCTCCTACCCACAGCAGAAGACGTGGCCAGGGATTTCCCTTACCTGGGTGCCTTCGACTTTCGGGTAAGTACCGCAAAAGCACCGTCCTTATCAGCAGTTTACGCCTAGCAGCACCTCAGACTAGCTGCGTCATTGCCGACCTGTGCCAGGTTCGAGCCACTGGGAGTCAAGGCTTCGAGTTTGCGTCCGTTTTGGGAGTGGGGGCGTCGAGTCGCGAGCGCTCGTCGTCCCCGTACCGGATCGCCAGCGCTGCCGACTTCTCAACCGACGTCCGGCGCTTGTCGTACCGGGTGATCATGTCGGGAGAGGCCCAGCCGGCGAAGTCCTGGATCGCCCTGTCCGAGACTCCCCGGTCGCGCGCGTTGGAGATCGCGGTGGCCCGACAGGAGTGCGGGGAGACGCGGCTGGCGATTCCCGCGCGGCGCGCATATCGGGTCACGATGTAGAAAACCAGTGAGGGGTGGATCGGGCGCGCCGGCCCTGTCCTCGGCAGGCTCGTTCCGCGCGCGGCCGGGAACACCGGAGCCGAGGGAGCGGCGCCGGGCTCCAGCCGGTTGATCCGAAAGTGGTGTGCGAGCGCCCTCCAGACAGGAGGAGGAACCACGACGACTCTCTCCACGTTCCCCTTACCCCGCAGGCGAAGCACCCGGTGGCCCCTCTCCTCCCCGAGCTGACTCAGGGTGAGCGCGCAGAGCTCCGAGCGCCGCAAACCGCAGTAGAATAGAACCATCAGCACGGCGTAATGCATGCTTCCGCTCCGGCTATGGAGATCGGGCACGTCGAGAAGTCGGCGCACTTCCTCGTCCGTGAAGCCGATCGTTCTTGAGAGCCTTCGAGGATTGAGGAACCGCACTCCCTCGGCCGGATTGGAGGCGATCCTGCCCTCGTCCACGAGCCAGCGGAAAAAGCTTCGAAGGGTCGCCAGATGCCGGTCCACGGTCGTGTGCTCGAGGCCATCCTGAAGCAGCTGCTCTTTGTAGGCAATCAGCAGCCGCCGGTCGATCCTTTCGGGTGTGGCGTTCCCCTGTGCGCGCGCGACAAGAAATCGCACGAAACGCTTGAGGTCCTTTCCATAGGCCCGACGTGTGTGGTCCGACCGCTGGTCGAGGATGAAGCCCTCGAGGTTTCCGCGCAGTGAATCGTCGGGTCGGATCAAGTCAGCAGGTCGCAACTCCTGCGCGGGCGGGAGCGCCGTCGGCATGACAGCGGGCAACCGCCGGGCCGGGCGACGACGTCGAGGCGCCGGCTTCGGTCTCCGACTCATGCCGCGCAGGAGCCAGCGACCCAGTCTCATCTCGCAAGTCCGGGCCTCTTCGCCGAAGACCTGGATCGCCGGCGCGCACTGCGGAATGCGCGAACAATCTCCCGGACTCGGCGGTCCTCCAGCGGGGCTCCCGCCTTGCCTCCTCGGCGGAGAGCGGAACCGACAATGACGCCGTCCGCGTGAAAAAGCAGGTCCGAGATCGTACCGGGGGTCGTTCCGCTTCCCACCCAGAGCGGAACTCCGCATTCCCGTGCGCTCTCGGCCGCTCGGGCGAGGTCCACGGGCTCCACCGGTCTGCCGGTCGTGGGGCCGGTCACGATCACTCCGTCGGCGCCCGCCCGAAGCGCGCACTCCTCGAGCGCCAGCCCAAGGTCCTGCGTCGAAAGAGACACGGCGTGCTTCACCTGGACATCCGCCAGGATTCCCACAGGCCGCCCGAGGCGAGCCCGGTCTCGAAGCAGCTCCGCGGCGCAACCTTCGATCAGTCCCTGGTCCGTCGCGGCAACGCCGCTGAGAACATTGACGCGAATGAAGTCGCAGCCGGTCACCGCAGCGGTCGCGAGAGCGGAGCGCGCGTCGTTGCGAAGGAAGTTGAGACCGACTGGCACTCGGGTCGCTTCCCTGACCGCCGCCGCGATGATCGCGAAGGTCGCGAGCGCCTCGGGCGGGAGTGCTCCCCTGGTGAAGGGGATGTCCCCGAAGTTCTCGAGGATGAGACCCTCGAACCCCGCCCGCGAGAGCGCCTGGGCCTCTCGAACGGCGCGTTGGCCGGCGACCTGCATGGCCGACGCGGGGTCCATGCCGGCGGCGCCCGGCGAGCCCGGGAGCGGCGGGAGGTGTATGACGCCGAGCAGCCGCGGAATCCTGGCTCGGCTCAAGGCTTCCTTCCGGTTCCGATGAGACGCTTCCAGATGCTGCGCTTCTCGTCGCCGGCCGGAGCGTTCAACACCTCGGCCGCCGCTTCCGAGGTGATTCGACCTTCGGCGGCTGCCTCCTCGACGAGACGCCGCGCCTCATTCTCCGAGAGCGAGGGCCCCGGCGAGCCGGCGTCCTCCGGCTGAAGCTGCTTCATGCTCTCCAGAAAGCCCGGTGGAAGGGTCGCCTCAAGTTCGCGAGCCTCCTGTGTGACGTCCTTCCCGGCCATCGCTTTTTGCATCATCGCCTGCATGCGCTGAAGCTGGGCTTTCGGAAGCCTGTTCAGGAGCTGTGCAGCCTGCGCGAGCTGGGCCGGCGACTGAGCGGGCGGACGAGCGGCTTCGGGGGGTGGCCATGCCGCGGGCGTCGCCGAAACAGGGTCGGCCTGCTGCCCGTGGCAGCGCTTGTACTTCTTGCCGCTTCCACATGGGCAAGGTTCGTTGCGAAGAGGTCGAGCCGGGACGTCCGAATTCGCGGTCATCGAGGCGGTGAGCGTACGACTTCGGCTGGCCGGGTTCAATGGATTTTCAGGCGAATCGCCAGGATGTGAGCTTGACCGGGGCGCAGCTGGCCCCTACTTTCGGACTGTGAGCCTCGTCTCGGGTCTCCGGCCCCATCTCAAGATCACGCTGACGCTTTACCTCGTCGCTCAGGTGTTCTTCCTGCTCTTCATCCAGTTCCCAAAGACCTTCTGCTTCGATGAATTTCACTACGTACCGGCGGCAAAGAGCTATCTGCAGCTGAGCCAGAACGTGAATTGGGAGCATCCTCCCTTGGGCAAGGAGATCCTTGCCGTGGGCATCGCCCTCTGGGGCGATCGTCCGATCGGCTGGCGTTTCATGAGCACCCTCTTCGGCGCGCTGACGCTCGTCGGGATGTACGCCTGGGGATGGACCCTCTTCAGGGATCGCAGGACAGCGCTCTTCGTCGGGCTCCTGACTTTCTTCAATCAGTTCCTGTTCGTCCAGGCCCGAATCGGGATGCTGGATACTTTCATGACATTTTTCCTCGTCTGCGCCAGCGCCTCCTTCTGCTGGCTCTGGACGACCCGTGAAATCGGGCCTCCGCAGGCACGCCGGGCGCTGATGTTCATGGGAGCGATGTTCGGTTGTGCGATTGCCGTGAAGTGGGCCGCGTTCATTCCCTGGGTTGCGCTCTGGACCCTCTTTATTGGCGTTCGGCTCCTTCAGGGTTGGGGAATGATGTTTGAGGACGTCGCGGGAAGCGACACCTCCGACGGTTTCGAGGACTGGTATTCTGGGGGAATGCTGGGAGGGATCCGCTGGAGGGATTGGTTCCTCTCGATGGGGGTGCTTCCGCTCGTCCTCTACTCCCTCACCTTCGTTCCACTCTTTTTCTTCGAAAAGGAGCCCCTAACCGGGGTCGGCGATCTGATACAGGCGCAGTGGCGCATGTGGGATGGGCAGCTTCGCGTCGTGGGCGAACATCCTTATAACAGCCACTGGAGCGGTTGGGCCTGGCTCAAGCGGCCCATGTGGTATGCCTTCGACAAAGAGGGGGAAACCGGCGACTACGTCCGTGGGGTCTTTCTCGTCGGCAATCCCTGGATGATGTGCACCGGGCTTCTCGCCCTGGTCGGCTGCGTCTGGACGTGGACCCGTTGGCGCGCGCGGGACGGCTTTCTGATTCTGTTGTTCTACACGGTCTATTACCTTCCTTGGGCCCTCATCCCGAGGAAGGTCAACTTCTACTATTACTACTATCCGGCCGCGCTGACGTTGAGTCTGGCTCTGGCGTTTGTCGCGCACCACTGGGCCCCTCTGGGACCGAGGGAAAGTGACCCCACCCGGCCCTCACGCGGGCCGGCGCTGCTGCCCTGGGCCTACCTGGGAGTTTCCGCGGCCGTCTTCGCCTTTTTCTATCCAGTGCTGGCCGGGCTCAGGATCACGTCCGATTCTTTCAGAAAGTGGACCTGGTTTCAGAGCTGGATTTAGGCTCAGCGCTCGGAGACCCGCGCGGCGATCGACTGGGCGGGATCCAGCGAAGGTTCTAGCCGCATCACTGGCGAGTGTAGAGAGCGTCCGAG